>REEA01000173.1 GCA_007695305.1 Bacteroidia bacterium | reverse complement strand
AGCAGAAAACTCTCCAAATGTCAGACCCCAATTGAATTCGTGCTTCATAAAGTCCCTTGGTTCCTTGAATAAACTTAAGGTAGTTAGCCGGAATTCTCTCAAGGGTCTCTATTGCTTCAATTATCTTATAAATCTTGTCCTGAACTTTCACCGGCTGAGCTAAGAGAAAGTCTTCAAAGTAGTTTTTATAAGCAATTACTTGTCTGATTTTTTCCATTACCACAAAGGTAACTTAAAAGTTACTATTTTCAAAAATTTCAAAGACGTTTTTTCGTGCTGGCTTTTTTTTAACTTGGTGCCAACAGCGTTTATACATACATATCAACCACACGATAATTCCACCGAATCAGAATGTATCGTGCTGGTGGGGTTGTATTTATTTTCGTAGTCAGGTATTTTTTAATCACCCCCGCAAGTTAACAAATTTTTTAAGTGGCTGCTTTTTAACTTAAACTTTTTAGCCCCATTACCCGGAATTATCAATCTAAGCGTCCCGATACGGGCAATGGTGTGCGTGAAAATTCTTTTAAGGGTTTAACCCAGATAATGGCTGGTCCTTTTGGACAGTTTTTTTCAAATATAAGTATATGCGAAATTGATATCCCTATCAAAGAGTGTCAACCACGACAACAAGGATTGAAAACAAAATTCTCAGTATCAGAGGCTGGCTGGTTGTGTTGGACAACGATTTGGCAGCTTTTTATGAGGTAAAACCCATTCGACTAAGAGAACAGATAAAACGAAACGCTAATCGCTTCCCTGAAGATTTGTTTTTTAGCTAACAGTGATAGAAGTGTATCGCATAGGTGCTTCGCTGAAAGATTTGTGCAAGAAGTGGTTTGCCTTCTCGCAATTGCCGCGTTTGTGGAGATACCACCGGTCCTGATCCTGTGACTCCCACCTAAACAATTCTCCGAAACGATTGTTTGCATTATGTTCTTCAATGTTAAATATTAAAGCAATAAAATAATGGCAAACACAAATCAATGGGTTGTTGACCCGACACACAGCGAAATATTGTTTAAAGTAAAACACCTGATGATCACCAATGTGAAAGGTGAGTTCAGGAAGTTTGAAGCCAGTTTTACAGCTGAAGGTGATGGCTTTGATCGTGCAAGGGCAGAGGCAAGCATTGACGCTTCGTCCATATTTACCAACAATGAGGACCGCGACAACCACCTGAAAAGCGGTGATTTTTTTGATGCTGAAAAGTTCCCGAATTTATTATTTGAGGGCACTGCCTTTGAAAAAGTCAATGACGAAAACTATAAACTCACCGGGATGCTTACCATCAAGGATGTGCGTAAAGAAGTTACCCTGGATGTGGAATTTGGCGGTATCATGAAAGATCCGTGGGGCAACGAAAAAGCCGGTTTCTCCCTGCAGGGAAAGATCAACAGGAAAGACTGGGGCCTCAACTGGAATGCTGCACTCGAAGCAGGTGGTGTGCTTGTTGGCGACGAAGTAACCATTATGGCTGAGCTGCAGTTTGTAAAAAATGCCGGCTAAAAGGTTATAATGTTGAAAACATACCTGCACCGGGTTTCCCGCTTGCAGAGCAGGTGCCTTGTCTGTAATTCATTAAAGTACCATTGTCTCTATCAACAACGTTTGATATCATGAAACACCCATGACAGGATTTTTGACACACAGGAGGATGATTTATAGAACGCGGATGCCGCGGATTGCCTTTGGCAAACGCTGATCACCGCGGATTTTTATCAGCGTTTATCCGCGTTCAAAAAAATATCAAAGAACAACCAAATATAAACAGATGAAAAAAGCATTATTACTTGGTGCGACCGGTTTGGTTGGCAAACATTTACTGCAACGCCTGCTGGATGATCCGTCTTACGGGACTGTGGTTGCTTTTTTGCGCCGCCCCACCGGTTTCAAACATTCGAAATTGAAGGAGCACATCATTGATTTTGATGCTCCTGATAAATGGCAGCATCTCGTGGAGGGGGATGTGCTTTTCCTTTGTCTGGGCACTACCCGGGCCAAAGCGGGGAGCAAGCAGGCGCAATACAAGGTAGATCACACCTACCAGTACCGGTTTGCCGAAGCTGCAAGTAAAAACGGCGTTCCAACGCTGCTGTTGGTATCTTCTGCCGGTGCCCGGCTCAACGCCCGGTTCTTTTACATGCGCATGAAAGCGGAGCTTGAAAGGGATATCGCCGACCTGTCGATCAGGAATGTAGTCTTCGTCAGACCTGCCGGGCTTACGGGTGCGCGGATGGAAAAAAGGGTAGGGGAGAACATCGGTGTGGCCCTGATGAGATTGGTAAACCGTTTTGGAATCGCAACGAAGTACCGCCCTATTCATGCGGACATCGTGGCTCGTGCTATGCTGAATGCTGCTTCAGAAGATACTGCCGGTGTAAATATCTTCCAACTGGATGAGGTGTTCACCCTTGCCGGAGTGGATTAATATCCGTTCTGATTGGAAAAAGCTACCTATCTTTGTATGTGATCGTTGACCCGGTCGGCCAAACGTCGGATGTGCCGTTGTTTGCGTAACTGCAAGGCATTACCTCTTCTTCATGATAAATAACTGCTTTTGAATACACAACCCCCATGAACCACAGGATGATGCGCATAGATATTCTGACCATATTTCCGGAGATGTTTGAAGGCCCATTTTCCCATTCCATCGTGAAGCGGGCCGGAGATAAAGAGCTGGTAAAGATAAAGATTCATGACATCCGTGCTCATGCTACGGACAAACATCGCCGTGTTGACGACTATCCATTCGGCGGAGGCGCCGGCATGGTGATGATGATTGAACCGATTGAGCGTTGCATCAATGCACTTAAAGCTGAAAGGGCGTATGATGAGGTAATCTATATGAGTCCGGATGGAGACCTGATGGATCAGTCCATGGCAAACCATTATTCCACCAAGGGCAATATTATGTTATTATGTGGTCATTATAAAGGTGTTGACGAACGGGTGAGGGATCATTTGATCACCCGGGAGGTTTCGATCGGCGACTATGTTTTGTCGGGGGGAGAGCTGGCTGCTGCTGTGTTTACGGATGCGGTTGTTCGTCTCATACCCGGCGTATTGGGCGACGAGACTTCTGCGTTGAGCGATTCTTTTCAGGACGGGCTGTTATCGCCACCTGTTTATACCCGCCCGGCGGATTACAAGGGATGGAAGGTGCCTGATATCCTGTTGTCGGGCCACGACCGGAATATTGCCGAGTGGCGTCATGAGCGTTCTTTGGAGCGCACCCGGGAAAGACGTCCCGGCATGCAGCCTGAATAGTTTCATGCCCCGGACATTCTTTTCCGGCCGGCAGAACTGATTTTTGTGTTGTCATCCCATGGAAATGAACAAAAAAATACCGGTTTCGTTTTGTGATTGAAAATAAAATCCTAACTTTGCACTCCTTTTAGAAACAGCAAAAGATAATCTACAAACATATACAGCGATGAACCAGACGGAAATAATGAACTTTGTGCAGGATAACCTGGTGGAGAAAAGGGAATGGCCTGCATTCAGAGCCGGGGATAACGTCACCGTGCACTACAAGATCAAAGAGGGAAACAAGGAACGTATTCAGCCGTTTCAGGGTGTAGTTATCCAGCGTCGTGGGAACGGTACAACTGAAACATTTACTGTTCGAAAGATATCCGGAAATATCGGTGTGGAACGTATTTTCCCGGTACACTCGCCGTTTATCGAAAAAATCGTGCTAAACCGCCGTGGCCTTGTGCGTCGTGCCAGAATTTTCTACCTGCGCAAGCTGCGCGGAAAACGTGCACGCATCAAAGAACGCAGGATCTGATTCTGTTGCTATGCAACAATTCATACCCTATCATAATCGCAAGCCCTTTTCCATTAAGGGCTTTTTTTTTATTTTCGCAGAAAGATTTCCGCAGGCTTTTATAGCCTGCATTATTCACAAAAAGCCCCGGTTGCCTATCAATATTGATTAACAACATAAAAAACCCAGGTGTCATGAAAAAACTGATCGAATGTGTTCCCAATTTTAGTGAAGGGGTAGATATGACTGTGATTGAGAAGATCACGCAGGAAATTGAATCTGTAGAAGGTGTGAAGCTGCTGGACGTTGATCCCGGGCAGGCCACCAACCGTACGGTCGTCACGTTTGTAGGGACACCGGATGAAGTGGTGGAAGCAGCATTTCTGGCTGTGAAAAAAGCTTCGGAGCTTATTGATATGCGCAAGCACAAGGGTGCGCATCCCCGCATGGGGGCCACCGACGTTTGTCCGCTGGTACCTGTGGCCAACATCACGATGGAAGAGGTGGTTACCTATGCCCATAAGCTTGCCCGGCGCATCGGGGAGGAGCTAGACATCTCCGTTTACTGTTACGAAAATGCCGCTTTGAAGCCGGATCGGAAAAACCTGGCCAATTGCAGAAGCGGCGAATACGAAGGCATGGCCGACAAAGTTGCCACCCCGGAATGGAAGCCTGATTTCGGACCCGACAAGCTCAATGAAAAAGCCGGTGTTACGGCCGTCGGGGCAAGAGACTTCCTGGTGGCTTACAATATCAATTTGAACACAACTTCTACCCGCCGGGCCAATGCCATCGCTTTTGACGTGCGTGAAAAAGGACGGGTAAAAAGAGAAGGTAACCCCTTGACCGGTAAAATTGTGAAGGATGAAAAAGGAGATCCTGTATATATTCCGGGCACTCTCAGGGAAGTAAAGGCCATTGGATGGTTTATCGAAGAATATGGTATTGCACAGATATCCATGAACCTGACC
The DNA here is from genome assembly GCA_007695305.1 of Bacteroidia bacterium. Classification (GTDB taxonomy): domain Bacteria; phylum Bacteroidota; class Bacteroidia; order Bacteroidales; family UBA7960; genus PUPG01. The sequence continues at coordinate 4,583 of REEA01000173.1, read as the reverse complement.
AATATCAGTGTAACGCCCGTGCATATTGCTTTCGATGAAGTTTGCGACAAGGCTGCAAAAAGAGGTATCCGTGTAACCGGTTCCGAGCTGGTTGGTTTGGTGCCCCTGAAAGCCATGACTGATGCCGGAAAATATTTTCTGGCAAAGCAGCAAAGAAGCCTGGGTGTTTCAGATGATGAACTGATCAAAATTGCTGTGAAAAGCATGGGTCTTGATGAGCTCAAGCCTTTCAACCCAAAGGAAAAGATCATCGAGTACTTGATTGCTGAAGGTGCCGGAGAAAAACTTGTTGACATGAGCGTGACCGGTTTCGCCAATGAAACAGCCAGTGAATCGCCGGCGCCCGGCGGTGGTTCGGTATCGGCCTATGTGGGTGCGCTTGGAGTTTCTTTGGGCATCATGGTTGCTAACCTGTCGTCGCACAAACGGGGTTGGGACGAGCGTTGGGAAGAGTTCAGCAAGTGGGCTGAAAAAGGTCAGGACATCAAGGATGAGTTACTTTACCTGGTAGATGAAGACACCATCTCATTTAACAAGATCATGGAAGCTTTTGGTCTTCCAAAAAAGACAGAAGCGGATAAAAAAGCACGTCATCAGGCTATCCAGGAGGCCACAAAATATGCCATCCAGATCCCTTTTCGTGTGATGCAGAAAGCCTATGAATCGATGGCCGTGATGGAAGCCATGGTGGAGAAAGGGAATCCTGCTTCCATTACTGATGCGGCCGTCGGCGCTCTGTGTGCGCGTACGGCTGTGATCGGTGCCTTTATGAACGTGAAGATCAACGCTGAAGGATTGGAGGATAAGGCATTCTTTGAAAAGATTTACCAGGAAGGTCTGGAGCTTGAAACTGCTGCCAGAAAGAAGGAAGAAGAGATAGTGAAGATGGTGGAGAAGGTGATTTCAAAAAAGTAAGCTTTTTTTCTGTCTTCCGGACAAAAATTTTGTCTAATTTGCAACTTACTGATAAACAAACATATATAATTGTGTTTGGTTGCAAACTGGTGTCCCGTCAAAAATCAAACGCTGGTTATTTGGACAGGTCAAGCCCTGTCCCTATGACAGGCCGGGGCTTTCTCAGTTGGGCTTTTACACCCGGATCATTTCAGACGCGTTTCATTTAAATAAACCATAATCCGGTTGATTTTGCCGGTGCGTTGAAACACCTGCCGGCTTGTTTCGCGGTCTAACCAAAGGGTGTCAAAAGTCACTGAACTGCCGTCAAACATGGTCACTTCCATGCCTTCTTTATCGGCAATCTTATAAATCACCGGGACTTGGCAATATGTGAAACAGAGTGAACCGGGTTCAAGCGATATAGGTTTTCGCTCATTTAGGATATTAAGGAACTCAAAAGTATGCGTTTTGTTTAAAAACGCTTTAATTCTCAACAAACAAGGATCGAAAAGGAGCTGACCATCTTTAACAAAAACGCCCATTTCTCCCCAATGTGCCAGGATGTCTTCTTTTACCTGCCCTGTCATGCCGGGTTGTTGTGCTCCCCTGTGCAGCGGTGTGTGCGAGTAAGGGTCGGTAGGGAAAGCACCATATAATAAGGGAGACTTGTGCACGCCTATACCGGCTTCAATCTCGTAATAGTGTTCCAGCAGTCTGCCAATAACAACCGGGTCAGCCTCTTCTTCAACGGCTTTTAAGCAGCATTCCTGCGCGGCCAGAAGTAATTTCGACACCATATGCCAGTATATGGAGCCCAGACCTTCGTAAGCGAAAAACGTACCCGACCTGCCGGTGAACGCTTTATGGTTGAATACTTTTTCGAAAATATCCAGTACCAGCTTTGTTTCTTTGCGTACAAGAGTATTGCAGGCGCCTTTTGCTAATTTGCGCAATGCTCCGGCGAGGTCAGTCGCATTTTTGAAATTTCCATTGAAATGAAAACCTCCCAGGATATCCTGTTCCACGATTTCCTTATTCCCGTCGGCAATCAGTTTTTTCAATAGTTCCGAGGCCTGTATATCCGCGGCAGGTATGTTGTTTTTGCTCAAAAAGCCCGGTAATTCCCTGTTGGGATATAAGATGTAACTGTATTGGTCTTTTCTGAACAAGGCACTGCTTTTTAACGCATCCAGCACTTCCAGTGCTTCTGCAGAACTTAAATATCCGGAACTCAGAACAGCTACCTGTCCCTCCAGCATTTCACTCAGATGTGTACATGATACGGTTGATTCCCGGATGGTAATCAGGTTGTAGGCATGATACAAATTATCTGCTCTTTTGTTGGCCCTGATCGAGTGTTCAATAAAATCGAGACAAATTGCAGTAAAATTTTGCATTCCGGCTTTCGACACACTTCTTTTTTTACCCCAAAAACCATTTTTATAAATTTGTTGCCTGTATTCCGATGCTGCAACACCCAAACGATCCATGATGAGCTTCCTGTCTGTATCCGAAAAGCTGTTTTCCAGCAAAGGACTTAACTCGACGAGCGTTTCGCGAGTATTATGGTAGAATTCTATCAGTTCGCTTGACACCTTTACGTTCTCAATGGCGGAATCCGCTAAAATCCGTTGAAAAAATTTCAAGAATCTTCTCAGGTAATAAAGCGTAACCATGGAAACACCATTGCCCACCAACGCATTATTGGCATCGTTCCATTCCGGTCTCTGCGTGTTCAGCCAGATTCCGGCCTCAGGAATAAAATTTGCCACTTTAGCGAGCACTGTTGACAGTATTTTTTCGAGGAAGTTTACGTGATAAATATGATCGTTACCATCGGCAAGAAGGGCTCCATCTGCACCCATCGAGGTGCGTTTTTCCCTGATGGCCTTATCCCACTCAAGATCAAATGTAATGGTATCTTTTGGGTTTTCCAGGATTTGATCATATGGTTTGATGATATAGGGAACTGCTGCGTAAACAAACCACTCCTTGTCGAAGTATTCCTGCAGCTTGCCGGGCTGATGCTTGTCAATGATCTCCAGAAACTTCAACAGGTAGATGATCTGGTGATCTCCCCAATAGCCGATATATGACCAGGGATTGTCCGGTTCGATGGTTTCCCAGTCGAAGCCGTCTTTGGTTACCCTGTAAGGGTTATAACCGTCAAAGGTTGAAGCATTGAGGAACTTAAAAATCATCCCTTCAATGAATTCGGGATATGAACAGGCCAGTGCCTCCCAGTTTTGGAATAGATCCCTCCAGTTCCCTTCATAGTCAAGGATTTTGGAACCATCTGTTTCATTCTGGGTATTGATGTTAAAATGGTTCCAGGGGCGGCTGGGATCGCCGTGTCTGCGACTGAACTTCAGTGGCAGATACTCCAGGGAAAGCCTGATTAAGTCGGCATCTTTGCTCTTTGAAAGATCATTTTTCAGGTCAGACTGTCTGAACGTATTGCCCAGGCTTTTAATAAAGTCCTGTTTTCTTGACAAAATCTCTTTGTTGGCTGTTGAAAGATAGCGGACAAAGTCTTCCTTCTCTATACTGTAATTATCATCAAATATACCGCCACGCATGATGTTGAACAGTACATTTGAGAAGTGACGCGTATCGTTTAGTTTGTCGGCAGTAAACTGTAAGCCATCCGATGCCGCAACGAGCCGGATCAGGCTTTGCGTTCCGGAGTCAATGTCTGCTTGAATTTTTTGTTCAATTTGCTGATCTTGCTGTATTGACTGTGAGAGGCTGATGATCTGCGACTGACTTTGGTTGACATTGGCAACGATTTTCCATTTTTTTTCAGCTTTTGCCGGCAACAGAAAATCTTTGGATACAAAATAGGCTCCTCTTTCACCCTTCACATCATTTTCTGTTTTGGCTTTCTGATGCTTTCTGAAATTTTTCAACTGCACGGAGGATAGCAGATAATCCGGATGATCCAAACCCACTGACCAGGCGATGTTTGCCTTAAGTGCTTCGCTGGGTTCAGCTCTGTCCACAATTATGGCACTGAGCGCATAGATCCCGATTCCGGCCGCGGGTTCCAATTCACTTCTTTTATAGGCATCCACCAGGTTGCTGGTTGATGTTTGTAAGTCAACGGGTACGCCATAGGGCATGATATTCTGTATGCCATCCAGAAGTGTAATTTGATAGTTATTTCCGGAGTTGTTGATCAGTTCAGCTTTACGGATAAAGCCATACATTTTCCCTGAATTCCACTGGTACCTGAATACCAGGTCGAGGTTATGGTTAATCTCTTCAAAAATGATTTTATTTCCATAGATGTTTTTGTAGAGATTCCGGCTTATGGTAAACCTTTCGTTAAACCTTTCAGAGAAAGGTTCCCATATCATGATACCCTTATCTGTATGGATTTGCAAGATTGTTTTGCTTCCCGTGATATCGGCCGAATCCGAAATCTTATCTTCAGTATAATATGGAAATAAAGCAAACTCAGGGTTTTTGCGCCCGGCTGAAAGTCCACCGTTGCTGGAGATGAACATCCAGTGATTGGCGTCGCTTACGATACTCATAAAAAAGGGCCGCATCGCATCGTAGTGGCTGATTTTGAAATAACTTTCATGCTCGTGCTCTACGATCTTCATCTCAATCTTTTTTTCTGATGCGTCAATTGAGCTACCCTGTTTTGTGTGTTTCATCTGTTTATATTTGGTTGTTCT
>REEA01000123.1 GCA_007695305.1 Bacteroidia bacterium | reverse complement strand
TACCATTTAATCAATTAGATACAACAATTTGTTTGCTTTTTGTGAATAATGCAGGTTAAAAGGTATATTTCCGGTATATCCCTTTGCCTATTGATGCACGAATCTATTCATTATTTTTTTGATGTACAAACCGTTTTTCCGGAATTTCAGTGTACTGATGCAAGTTTTGACGTTAAAAACATCAATACCTTTAAATCCATTATTGCGAAGTATAATAATACCAGACAGTATGCGTTTACTGTATTCCTAAAATCAGCGACAGTGATGGACAAAAGGGTATGCATTAAGACAAGGCCTTTGTTAGACATTGCTAAAAAAGCCTTATTTTTGTAGATTATGATTGTTTGTCTAAAAACCATTTAAACCCATATTCTATATGAAGAAGCTCGTTATCCTTTTGCTTTCTGTCAGCATGCTGATGGTGGCTTGCAAGTCACAACGAATGGCACCTGCAGAACCCACTCCTCCTGTGGTGGTTGAAGAAACCCTGCCGGCAGCGGAGCCTGAAGACATCCGGATAGTGGAAGAACGTTTTCAATTCGACAGGAGCGAAGACAAGGCCTTGCAAGAGTCCAATACCTTTTTCGTGATCCTTGGAAGTTTTATCCAGAGAAGCAACGCTGAGAGGTTTATGGATACTTTGAGGGCACAAGGTTTCACGCCTACCATACTCATTTCTGAGACGGGTTTTCACCGGGTTTCTGTTCACTCATACAATGAAGAAACCATAGCACGGGCGAGGGTTCGGTATATCAGGGATAATTTCCCTGAGTACCATGATGTATGGTTGCTTATTCGCAAGCAATAAACCGCAGCTATACAGCCAACAGTCCATATATCTGAACTTTTGGCGGCCGGTGACAATAACCGGCATCTTTTGTTTTGTTTTTTCGGGTGACAATCATAGACTGACAGAAGTTGCTGCACATTTTGAAAAGTACGGTATTATGAAAATTCTTATACGCGACATCAAAGCTTTATTGCAAACGGAAAATGAGACACGTTCCAAAGTAGCCGGTGCTGAGATGGCCAGCTTGCCGGCCATCGAAAATGCCTATTTGTTTATTGAAGATGGTTTGATCAGGGCCTTTGGCAGCATGGCTGATTTTGCAAACAGTCCATACGTAAGTTATTCGGGGCATTCTGACATACATGAGATAGATGCCACGGGGCGCATGGTGATGCCTGCCTTTTGTGATTCACACACACATATTGTATATGCCGGGAGTCGTGAGATTGAGTACATTGACAAGATTCGGGGTCTTAGCTATGAGGAGATTGCCCGCAGGGGAGGTGGCATTTTGAATTCTGCCCGCCGGCTGCAGGAGTCGGATGAGATTGAGCTGGTGGAGCAGGCCCTTGAGCGGCTGGAAGAAATCAGAATGCTGGGTACGGGTGCTGTGGAGATCAAAAGCGGATACGGTTTGACCACCGATAGTGAGCTTAAAATGTTGCGTGTGATCAAAAAGCTAAAAGACCTGAGTCCTTTAACCATCAAAGCTACATTTTTGGGCGCACACGCTGTGCCGGCAGCGTATAAGAAACGGCAACATGCCTATGTTGACCTGGTGATCGAGGAAATGATTCCGCTGGTGGCGGGTGAGGGGTTGGCCGACTATATCGATGTTTTTTGCGACCGTGGTTTTTTCACGGAAGGGGAGACCGATCGTATCCTGATGGCGGGAATAAAACACGGTTTACAGCCCAAGATACATGCCAATGAGCTTGACTTTTCCGGTGGCATCCAGGTTGGGGTGAAATACAATGCGCTTTCTGTGGACCACCTGGAGTTTACCGGTGATGCCGAGATCAAGGCCTTGCTAAACAGCGACACCATGCCAACATTGCTGCCGGGGGCTGCTTTTTTCCTGGAAATGGAATATCCGCCGGCGCGAAAAATGATTGACAGCGGGTTGCCGGTTGCCATGGCCAGTGACTATAACCCCGGATCATCGCCTTCGGGCAATATGCAACTGGTGATGTCGCTGGGGTGTGTCAAAATGAAGATGATCCCTGAGGAAGTGATTCATGCGGTGACTTTGAATGGAGCCTATGCCATGGGTGTGGAAGACATCCTGGGCAGTATTGCTGTCGGGAAACAAGCCAACCTGATCATCACTAAGAGAATCCCCACCTATGCTTTCCTCCCTTATGCCTATGGCAGCAACAAAGTGGAACGGGTGATCATCAACGGAAAACTATAATTAAAACCTTTATATCATCAAGACACAAGAAGAAAAGCAATTATACATTGCAAAGACCTTTGCCGGCCTGGAGCTGATGCTGGCCCGTGAGCTGGAGCAGCTTGGAGGAGAAGATATTGGGATATTGCGCAGAGGGGTTTCTTTCAAGGGTGACCAGCGATTGCTCTACAGTGCCAATATCTGGTGCCGTACTGCATTGAGCATTCTGAAGCCTTTGGGCGACTTTCGTTTCGACACCAGGGATGATTTTTACGGGCAGATGCGTGAGATTTCCTGGCCGGAGTTGTTCCCGCCGGAAAAGACCATTTCGGTCATTGCCACCGCCCATGACTCCACGGTGTTTAACAACACGATGTTTCTTGCCCAGCTCAGCAAGGATGCCATTGTGGATCTTTTCAATGAAAAGCTGGGCCGTCGGCCGGATGTTAGCACAGCGAATGCTGACATACGCATTGTTGTGAACGTTCAGGGCGACAACTGCAAAGTGTCATTGGACAGTAGCGGTGAGGCTTTGTTCAAAAGGGGTTATCGCCGGTCAGGCGGTCAGGCACCCATCAATGAAGTGCTTGCTGCCGGTCTGATTATGTTGTCGGGATGGGATTTAAAAAGTCCATTTCTGGATCCAATGTGTGGCAGTGGTACCTTTTCCATCGAGGCGGCTATGATGAGCGCGCGGATGGCGCCGGGTGCAGAAAGAAAGGTGTTCGGTTTTTCCCATTGGCATGATTTTGACCGCGAGCTTTTCACCGAAGAGCAGGAAAAGGCGAAGGGCCAAAAACAGGCGGTGCAGGCAAGCATTATCGCCAGCGATCTAAAGGGTCAGATGCTGGATATTGCCAGGCAAAATGCCATGCATGCAGGGCTGCTGGGGAGTATTCATTTTCAGAAGAACGATTTTTTTTCCTATCACCCAAAGGAAAAAAACGGATGGGTGCTGCTGAATCCACCCTATGGGCACCGGATGAACAATCAGGATGTGCGTGCATTATATATCCACATCGGGGATGCCCTGAAGAACCGTTTCAGCGGATACAAGGCCGGCATTATCAGTGCCGACCTGGACTCCATGAAGCATTTGGGCCTTAAACCCAGCCACCGTTATTCAGTTTATACCGGGCCTTTGAAAGCCACGTTTAACATATATGAACTATTTGAAGGAAACAGAAAAGAATTTGTAACCCAAAAAAAGACGAACCCCCCATTAAGGGGAAAGAATACTAGACGAGATGAAAGATTCAATGAGAAAAAGAGTTTTGGTAGCAACCGGCGGGGGTGATTGCCCCGGTTTAAATGCCGTGATCCGCGCTATTGTGATGCGCGCTGCAAAAGAAAGAGATTGGGAGGTTGTAGGGAGCATCAATGCATTTGATGGAATTCTGAACGAGCCCAATGAAATTGTAATTTTAAATGAAAAGGAGGTTGCCGGAGTACATATCCGGGGAGGCACCATCATTGGAACAACCAATAAGGGCGGTCCTTTTGCCTGGCCGATCAAAAACCAGGATGGCAGCTGGGGTACTGCCGACCGCTCGGATGAGATGCTCCGACGACTTCAATACCTTGGTGTGGATGCCGTGATCAATATTGGGGGTGATGGTTCACAACAGATTTCACAAAAACTGTTTGACAAAGGATGCAACATTATCGGGGTACCCAAGACCATTGACAATGACCTGTCGGCCACTGACTTCACTTTCGGTTTCCAGACTGCGGTACAGGAAGCCACCACGGCTGTTGACAAGCTGGTGACCACCGCTGCCAGTCATAACCGCGTGTTTGTCCTTGAGGTGATGGGGCGTTATGCCGGGTGGATTGGTCTTCACAGTGCCGTTGCCGGCGGGGCGGATGTTTGTCTGATTCCGGAAATTCCTTATGATCTCGACAAGGTGATGGAAAAGATCTACTCCCGCTTTCATCGCGGCCGCGGATATGCCATTATTGTGATCTCCGAAGGCGCAAAGCCCAAGGGTGGCGAAATGCATTACGAAGAAAGCAAGGAGGTAGGGTATAAGAATGTGCGCCTTGGTGGTGTGGCTTCCAGGCTGATTCTCGAACTGAAAGAGGCCGGGTTGAAAACCGACATCCGGGAAACGGTACTGGGGCACCTTCAGCGCGGGGGCACACCCATCGCCTATGACCGTATCCTTGCCACCCAGTTTGGTGTGGAGGCATTTGAAATGGTCCTTCGCAAGGAGTTTGGGAAAATGGTCGCTTACCGTCATCCCGACATTGTAACGGTACCTTTTAAAGAAGCGATCAGCCATTACAATTTTGTAAATCCCGACTCCTATCTGGTGAAGGCAGCCAGGGGTGTGGGTATTTGCATGGGCGATTGATTCGGGCATAAAACCTATTTGTGGTGACACGTCAGACCTTGTTTGCGGACATTCTATTGCCATTGCCACTGCAGGGCTGTTTCACCTACCGGGTGCCATTTGAGTTGAATGATCGCATCCGTTTGGGCCAGCGTGCCGTTGTACCTTTCGGGCGAAACAAGGTATATGCCGGTCTGGTAAAACAGATACATGAACAGGCACCGGCAGGATTCCAGGCGAGGTATATTCATACATTACTTGATGATCATCCGGTAGTTACACAACAGCAGTTTTCTTTTTGGGAATGGCTGGCAGCCTATTATCTCTGTACCGAAGGCGAGGTGATGGCCGCTGCTTTGCCGCCGGCCATGAAACTTGCCGGTGAAACACGCATTGCGCTCAGCCCGGCAGCGAGGATACAGTCTGACGAACTAACCGAAAAGGAACAGGCACTGGTGGCAGCCCTCAAAGCAAACAAGCTGCTCACTTTGTCAGAAGCCTCCGACACTACCTCCCTCCCAAAGGTGATCCCCCTTATCAAGACCATGATAGACAAGGGTATTATTGTGATCAAAGAAGACCTTGAAAATCCCTGGAGGCCAAGGTTGGTGAAGTATGTGCGTTTAGCACCAGCGTTTTCCAATGAAAAAAAGCTGAAGGATATTTTTGATGATTGTGAGCAAAAAGCACCGCGGCAGCTTCAGGTGCTGATGAATTTTTTGAAGCTTGCAGGCTCATTGGAGGGGGAGCAGAAAGAGGTGCCCCGTGATGCGCTCACCGCTCCGGTAAAAGGTGGAAGTGCGGCCCTGAAGGCGCTTGAAAAGAAGGGCGTATTTGAGGCATATGAAACCGTGAAAAGCTATTTTGACCATTTGCCAGCCGGGGAAAAAGACATACAGCTGAACAGCTTCCAGGAAGAAGCATGGCAGGATATCCGCAAGCAGTTTCAGGAAAAGGAGGTGGTGCTTCTGCATGGTGTTACTTCCAGTGGCAAAACGGAAATTTACATCAAGCTGATCCGTGAATACATCGAACGCGGGCAGCAGGTATTGTATCTGTTGCCGGAAATTGCCCTCACTTCCCAGATCATCAAGCGTTTACAGCAACATTTCGGCAACAGGGCAGGGATATATCATTCCCGGTTCAATCCCATGGAACGGGTGGAGGTATGGAATAACCTGTTGCACGGTGGTGTTGTTAGTGGTGATGATACCATTCGCTATGATCTGGTGTTGGGTCCACGGTCGGCGATGTTTCTGCCTTTTCATGATCTTGGGTTGATCATTGTTGATGAAGAGCATGAGCCAAGCTTCAAGCAGCATGATCCGGCACCCCGCTATCATGCCAGGGACGCGGCCATATACCTGGCTTCCATGCTGGGGGCAAAGGTGTTGCTTGGCTCCGCAACCCCATCGCTGGAGGTTTATGCCAGCGCCCGGTCCGGGAAGTTTGGTTTTGCTTCCATAGAGAAACGGCATGGCGGATTGCTGATGCCGGAAATCCTTGTTGCCGACCTGCGCAGAGAGACCCGCAGCAGGTCCATGAAGTCACACTTTACGCCAATGTTGTTCGACAACATCACGGAGGCTTTGGCCAAAGGCGAACAGGTAATATTGTTTCAGAACAGACGGGGTTTCTCCCTGCGGCTGGAGTGCGAGCAATGCAGCTGGCTGCCAGAGTGTCACCAGTGCGATGTTACGCTGGTATATCACAAAAAAATCAACAAGCTGAAATGTCATTATTGCGGTTATTCCACAATGCCACCGGCAGACTGTCCTTCATGCTCCTCCCCTGCTTTGAAAATGAAAGGTTTCGGTACGGAAAAAATTGAAGAAGAGCTGCCACTGTTTTTCCCGGACGCGCGTATTGCCAGGATGGATCTGGATACAACCCGTTCGAAAAATGCTTACAGGAGGATTATTGAGGATTTCGAACATGGCCGGGTAGATATTTTGGTAGGCACACAGATGATCAGCAAAGGTTTGGATTTTGACAACGTTGGTGTTGTGGGCATTCTGAATGCCGACAATATGTTGAACTTTCCGGACTTTCGTGCCCATGAAAGGGCTTTTCAGCTGATGGCACAGGTGAGCGGACGTGCGGGCAGGAAAAATAAGCGTGGCAAGGTGATCATCCAAAGCTACCATACCGGTCACCCTGTGATACAGCAGGTAACCGAAAACGACTACCAGGGGATGTACCGGCAGCAAATCTCCGAACGCCGGAAGTTTCAGTACCCCCCTTTTACCAGACTTGTTATGGTAACCGTGATGCATGCCAACCCGGACCTGCTCAATGATGCGGCTGAAGAACTCACAGAACAAATCCGGCAAGGTTTCCCCAAAAAGGTGTTTGGCCCTGAATACCCTTCGGTGTCGCGTGTCCGCAACCAATATATTAAAAACACCATGGTAAAATTGGACCGCAGCCCAAAACTTGCTTCAGACAAACGGGCTTTGGCAGAAATTGTACGCAGTTTTAACCGTGAGCAACGGTGGAAACCGGTACGGGTGATTTTTAACGTGGATCCTGTTTAGGCAAACGCGGCAAAGTTGCTTTAACTATTTGGTTACGTGCAGCTTCAATGTGAAGACGTTTTTCTGTATTATAACATTTACGAAATAGACTCCTTCGCTTATCCCTGAAAGGTTTAGCTCATAATTCTGCTGGTTTACAGTGGCCACGTGCACTGTCTGTCCAAGCATATCCAGGATGCGAACGGATTCTATAAGCTCGCCTGCTTTGATTCTGACATGATGGCTTGCCGGATTCGGGTAAAGTTCTATGGCCGGAACGTCCTCGGTATAATAAATAGAGGTTTCATCCGCTTCCATTACCACATTAACAGTAAGGTCTTCATCCACTACCTCCACAGTGTCAGAGAAATCAAAAAAGCCCTGCAAGCTCACCGTATATGCATACGTTCCGGGAAGTACATCTTCAATTACATATACCCCGGAGTCGTAAGTATGGCCGTCAAAAGTGATGCTTGCATCATCAAGAATATTGCCTGTTTCATCTTCTATGTGGTAGGTTAGCTGAAAGACATCTGCCTGCATCACCACTTGTTCCGTGATATCCTCGTCTGTAATTTCGATTGAACCGGCAGCATTGGCATGGCCATCTTTACTAAAGAGGTAATGATGTGACCCCGGGGCAAGATTGCCCACAATATAATGACCGGCACCCTTTGCGACACCGTTAAAATACAGAAAAGCATCATCTATGGGATGGCCAAATTGGTTCTCCGGCTGAAAAGTGGCAACAAAGAGTTCAGGTACCGCACCAACGAACACATCATCGAATGACCACCAGTTGATGTCGTTCGATGTTCCTTCAAATATCCAGGCAAGTTGAATGGCTTCATCATTACCTATTCCGTGTTCATTTGCTGTAAGTATTGCAGAGAATGTATGTGGGAGAATGTCATCAGGGTCAACCCATTCATTTACCAGGAACTCATTTTCACCAACCAGGGTAACCAGCTTTAGGGTATAGATTCCGGGAGTGCTGAAGTTGTTTACGAGGTTTTTAAACGACACAAAGATTTGGTCAAACTCCTCCGTATCAAGGTAGGGGGATTTAAGTGTAAACACCCCTTCGGCTTCCGGAAAAAAGTAAAACCGCATTTCGGGGGCTACACCTCCGGCATTGGAGGTGTTGCTAACCGCCCAGTTTTCAGCTGTCGTGGTCCATCCTTCCGGCAAATCTCCCGTGGCTGTTCCGGTAAAATCTTCTTCCCATGGCAATTGATAAACCGGGATTTCGATCACTTCAATAAAAAAGTCCAGACTCACAATATCCGACAGGCCGGTTGTATATACAGCCTGTACACCTGCCGTATAATCACCGGTTTGCAGGCCGGTGAAAAGATATTCTTTGGTTCCGGTGGTCGCAACCGGCTCTGCCATGTCATCAAGAAAGACATTGAAGCCGGTCAAAACGCGTGCATCAGCACCTCCGTCATGATCCCAGCTAAACAGGGCTTCTCCCGAGGTATTGTCTGTTATAACAACCTCCAGATTATAAGGCAATTCAATGACATCCTGCATTAGTACAACAAGGTCTTTATTCTCACCATCAATGATAAAGCTTATTTCCTGGGGTTCGTATCCGGCTTTTGTGATAGCTGCTGAATAAGTTCCATCGGGCAGATCAATGGCTGCCAGTCCTTCTGCATCTGTAACGAGATCCGGCACATAGGTGTCAAAAACAATGGTGGCTCCTGCGAGCGGTGATTGATCCGGTGAATCTTCTCCCACAAAAAAGCCAACCTGGTAAAAGTCCGGTACTTCTTCAAGGGCGACATCATCGATGTGCCAGTCCCTTATTCCTGAGCTGTTTCCATCAAAAACAAAAGCCAGGCGAAGCTCATCTGACCCCACACCATGGTCTTCCGTGATAACCGTCCAGTATTCTTCGGCGGGTATGTTAGATGGATCAACCCATTCATGGATCAGGTGCTCCTGGTCTTGCACAATGCTTATCAGCCGGAGGGTATAAGGGCCGGGGTCGGCAAAATTATTTACATAGTGTTTGAATGAAAACAGCAGCTCGCTGTGACCGGAAGAGTGGATCAAAGGGGTTTTTAGATAGTATGCCCCATCAACAACGGGGCTCCACATAAAGCGCATTTCCGGGGCTTCCCCTCCTGCCCCATCGGTATTGGCAACCCGCCAGTTGGTTGCATCCCTGATCCATCCAAACGGGATGGTTCCGGAAGGCACCCCTGAAAAGTCTTCTATCCAGGGAAATTCCGTGATCGTAGCATCGATACCTTCTCCCTGGAGGTCAACCACAAAATCCAGAACCTCCAGTTGAGCCGTTTTTAAACCTTCTTCAGTGGGTGCAAATACCACAGTGACCACAGCGCTTTCTCCACCGGCCAGTTCAACCGTTTCAGAAAGATTATCCAACAGGAAATGCCCGGTATGTGTACCTGTTATTTCAATGTCATCCGGTCCGATCACAAGCAAGCCTTCTCCCTGGTTTGAAATGGTAAAATCCTGCGGGTTGGAATTCTCACCGGTCTGTATTTGTCCGAAATCATGGCTTACAGGTGAAACGTTCAAAATGGGCAATTCAGGGATTGCTTCAAGCACAAAATCATCGAAATACAATGTACGAATCATAGCCGGGAACAAAGCTTTGAACACGATGTAGCTATCATCACCTGTATAATCGGCAAAGGAAAATGTAAATTCCTGATAAGAAGTGGAAACATTAAATGACTGCAAAGGTGTATAAGTTGCAATATTGGCAGGGTTGCTAATGGTTCCCACTTCGATGGCATTATCATCACCGGATAATGCCCTGGAAAAAAACCTGACCCGAAGCGTACTCAGGTCAAGGTCTATTTCAGGTGTGATTAACAGCAGGTTGGCATCAACATCAATCATGTTTTGAAACCTCACATGATTTGGGGGTGTATTGGGGCCTCCTGTACTTATGGTTTCAATACCTCCTGTTGAGCCGGTCAGGACAATTTTTGACCACCCAATGGCAAGATCGGGTGGGGAAGCACCGGAAAAATCCTCAATATGAGGGACTTCGGTAATTGTGGGATCAAAGCCCTCTCCGGTAAGCGGAACATGAAAGTCGTCCACTTCAAGCATGGCTTCTTTGTTTCCCACATTCTGGGGAGAGAAAGAAACGTTGACCACTGCTGTTTCAAACTCTTCCAAATGGACAGTAGTTGTGATATTAAACAGGTTAAAACGGTCTGCATCCGGGCCTGTTATGCCAATATCATCCGGGCTGATTGTGAGCGTGCCGATTCCGGCGTTCTGAATGATAAATTCTCTGAAGTTGCTGGTGTTTCCGGGCATCACCTCTCCAAAATCCCAGCCTGAAGGCATCACGGTCAGCACAGGGCCATCCGGAACCTCCTCAAAAGCAAAGTTGTCGATAAAAAGATTGCGGTTCCCGGTAGATGGTGTACCCCCATGCCTGAAGGCCAGGTGTGCGTTGTTTTCCATTCGGGAGTCCAGCTCTATCACGAACTGCTGGTAGCTGTTGGTGATATCATCCGCGCCGCTGAGGGTGTGGAAGGGGACAAAGGTGCCGGCATCGGTTGGGTCGGACATGGTACCGATGATCAGGTCAGGCACATTGCTGGAAAGGTTGCATTTTGCATAAAACCGAATGCGTTTATTGGCAAAGCTGACAGCTGCCGGAGTTATCAGGAGCACATCCTGATCAGGATAGTTGTTAGACAGAAGTCTTGCATGGTTTGGCGGTGAATAGGGCGAAAAGGCTGTTGAAGTTCCCACCGTGGCCTGTGCATAATCGGGATTATAAACGATCTTATGCCACCCTGATGGTAAGTCCGGGGTGCTTACGCTGTTAAAGTCTTGAAAATAGGGAGCATCCATCACTTCATTGCGGTTATCCATTGGCAAGCCTGAATGAGCCCCATTGCCGGATTGTAGCGGTGCGGCAGATCCTGCAAGCAGGACCAGCGTTATAAAAGTCAATAAAATTGCATGTATAAATTTTTTCATAGGATGGGAAAGGTTTGTTGAAAAATCAGAAGGAACGGCGAAAAAGCCTGTTACACAAATATACAAAAAAAACGGCAAAGCATTTCGGGCCTTGAACAATCATATAAATTATTTTTAAAAATGGAACAACCCGTTGATCTAATCAATATTTTGCTATTTTTGTTCCTTCGAAAACCAATTCATGGCGGAGCCGTAAACCGAACAAACGGGGAGATTCTGAAAATCCTGAAGAGTAAGAACACCAAAAAATCAAAGCAATGGAAGAACAAAAAGTGGACATGTTCCTGATGGCAAATGCCAAATATTTTGAGAGTGAGCAAATACCCCAGCTGAAAAGCAGGCTGAAAGAGGTAGATGACAGCAAGTGGACCATGATCCAGTCGATTGGGTTTAAGAACCCGACCACCCTGCTCATTGTATCGCTACTGGTAGGCGGACTTGGCATTGACCGCTTCATGATCGGTGATACAGGGCTCGGCATCGGCAAACTGCTGACCTGCGGAGGGCTTGGTATCTGGACCATTGTTGACTGGTTCCTGATCATGGGTGCCACCAGGAAGAAAAACCTGGAGAAAGTCAATCAGTATCTGTATTAATTTCGTGGACAGAAGGCGATTATACATTCTTGTTTTATCCATTACACTGGCGGGTATCCTATGGACGGGATATCATTTGATGGGCCAGTTTCGAAGCCAGGGAGAAGCGAGGGGTACAGAAGTATGTCTTATCCGAAAAACAACAGGTGTACCCTGTCCTTCCTGTGGCACTACACAAGCCATCAATTACATCCTTCTGGGAGATTTAAGGGAAGCCCTGCTGGCCAACCCATTGGGTTTTATCATGCTGCTGGCCATGGCTGCCTTCCCGGTCTGGATCATAACCGACCTTGCATTAAACAAAAACAGTTTTTTTCGCTTTTATCATTATGTGGAATGTATATTCCGGAAAAAAGCCGTGGCCATTCCGGCCATTTTATTGATCATAGCTATTTGGATATGGAACATCATCAAACTCACATGAGCACGAAGGGCATATTCTCACATCCCGTAACCGACAGCCAGGCCGAAAAGGCATCCAACAGTTATTTGATGTCGCTGGTGGCCATTATGACCGGGGTGTTTCTGCCGCTGTTCAACATGCTGGCAACCCTCATCTTTTACTCCGCCAACCGGAAGGAGGCATTGTTCGTCAGATGGCATTGCACACAGGCGCTGTTTGCCCAACTCATCCTGGTTGTAGTAAACTCTGTCGGCTTCATATGGTTACTTTCCATCCTGTTTGGGTCAAACAGTTTTACAAATCCGTTTTTCGCTTATATCAGTGTTTTGCTCATCACCAACCTGGTTGAGTTCATTGCTACCATTTATACAGCGATCCAAACAAGAAAAGGGAAACATGTGGAATGGTGGTTCATCGGGCCGCTTACCAATACTGTGGTAAAACCGCCGGTTGTTACGGAAGAGCCAAGGTTTGGGGAATAGAAGGGTTTTGACTTCGATCTTTGTGCGCTTAAAAATATTTTGCGGTTTTTGCGTGAAACAATTTTTTCCTCGCTAAGGCCGCAAAAGCTATCCACGAAAAGGCGCAAAGAGGGAGGAGCAATTGCGAACGAGAGGGCGAGGGGGATTACGACTCAGCAATCAAATTATTTGGATATCATAATTATTTTGGGAAAATGAAAAAAAAGCTATTTCTGCATTTTTTGTTGTTTCTGGGGGTTTTTCTGCTTCTTTGGTTCTTATTCAGCCGGATCGATTACCGGCGTTCGTTGCGGATTGATGACCGCATGGAAAAGATCGAAGAAGTGCTGGGCAAGTGGTCTTTGAGGTTTTTTCTTCATGAATATCAACAAATTGAGCATGAGGAGGTGGACGAGTACCTGGGCGAATTGCTGAGCAAGCTACAGGCTTCGGATAATGCTGACCATAAAGAAGTTGAGATATATGTTCTTCGCAGCCATGAGGTAAATGCTTTTGCCCTGCCCGGCAACCGGATCATTTTCCTGAGCGGTTTGTTCGATTTTGCAGAGTCTCCGGAAGAGGTAGCGGGTGTGCTGGCGCATGAGCTGGCACATTTGCAGCGCGGACACGTAATGCAGAAGTTGGTGAAAGAGATTGGTGTAGCTACCCTGTTTACACTCATTTCCGGGACATACAACATGGAAGCCCTGAGGGCTATCGCACAGGTGATCACATCCACTGCCTACGACAGAAGTCTTGAACGGGAAGCCGACACCTATGCCATTGCTTATCTCATGGAAGCAGGTATTGATCCTCAGGCTTTTCTTGCTTTTCTGACCAGGATTGGAGAAGAGAAAGACCGGTTTCCAAGGGAGCTGCGCTGGATAAGCACACATCCGCATCCTGAAGACCGTGTCAGGGAATTACAGCGTTTGATTGACGAGGCGGATGATACGGATTTTGCACCCCTTAGCAGAGAGCGCTGGGAAAGATTCCGGGCTATTGTTGACAGAATTTCCTGATCCGGGGCTTTGGTCAACGTTTCAATCTTCGATAATAAACACATCTTCACCTTCGCGCCTCATCATGTATTGTTCGCGGGCGTAGCGCTCGATGGCGTCCGGGTCATTCTTTAGTTTTTCGATGGCCAGGCTGTCGCGTTCGATCTGTTGGCGGTAAAACTCGCCTTCGCGCCGGAGCTCTTTCAGCTGTCGCTGCATACGCCACTGCTGCAGCAAATTGTGGTTGTCAAAAAAGACCAGCCACACGAAAGCAGCCAGAAAAGCCAGAAAGTACTTGTTTTTTAAAATGGATGGGACTTTGGACCACATATACCTTGTGCTTTTGACAAAGATAAGGATTTATGAATACAATCCCTTCACCTTGGGCTTTCCTGCCACGAAGTCTTTCAGATAAAATGGTTCAAAGTAGGCTGTATCCACAAAATCTCTTTGCTGAAATTTTGTCAGGGCTTCTTCAACCATGCCCTTCACCGAAGGGTACACATCTTTCAGGAACAGGGCATTTTTGTTATTGAAGACCGACATACATTTTTCTGCACCGTCGCCGAAAAAAACCATGGTATAGGATGCCAGTTCTTTTTCAAATGTTTTTTCGGTAATCACTTCTGCTGTGGTTGTCCTGATTTCCTCCAGGTTTTGTGAAAACAAGGCGTAGTACACTTCCATTCGCCGGGCGTCGATCATGGGGCACCAGATTATTTGGGCATGTGGTTCTTCTTCTGTCTTATCCGGCGGGTATATTTGCATTGCGTGGTTTGTTAGTGCTTTCAGGGTGTCAACGGCTATCATCGGGATATCGCGGGCGAAGCAGAATCCTTTCGCGGCTGAAACACCGATACGCAGGCCTGTGTAGGACCCTGGTCCCCTGCTTACGGCCACGGCGGAAACATCTGTGGGTGAGATGCCGGCCTCTTGTAATACTTCCCGGATAAATACGGCAAGCAACTTTGAGTGAGAGTAGTTCTTGCTGTCGTCTTCACGTATGGCCAGCAGTTTTTCGTTGTGTAACAATCCAACTGAGCATGTACGCGTACTGGTTTCAATAAGCAGTATATATGTCATTGTGGAAGCCGCTTATCTAAACAAATCCTGTCGTTGTACTTTTACAACCTGGTCGCCGTCTCTCAGCTCGCGCGACACCAGTCGATAAGGGCCTGTGATCACTTCCTGGCCTTCTTCGAGGCCTTCAATGATCTGGATATACTGATTATCCTGGATGCCGGAGCGTACTTCCACCTGTTTAGCCAGGCCATTGTCATACAGGAAGACATACTCCTTAGGCCGGGCAGAGGATGTATCTTCGTTGCTGTCGCCTCCTTCGCGTCCGGCACCTCTTCGTGTTTCCTCACGGCGTGTGGTGACAGCCTGGATGGGAACCGACACGGTATTGTAGGCGCTTTGTGTTTGTATATCGACGGTTGCTGACATGCCCGGGCGGAAAGGCGACAGGTGCGGGCGATCTTCTCTTTGCAGGTGAGCATAGGAATCAGGCAATATGCGGATACGCACCTCGAAGTTGGTTACCTGGTCTGCTCCCAATGCCTCCTGCGCGGCGGAATTGGCAATGGATGTCACCACACCTTTGAAGTTCTCCACAAAAAACGCATCCACCTGGATAAATGCTGTGTCACCCTCATTTACACGTACGATGTCATTTTCATTCACATCCACCTTTACTTCCATCATGTTGAGGTTGGCAATGCGTATGATTTCTGTACCGGCAAACTGGGATGTTCCCACGACTCTTTCACCGATTTCTGCATCCAGCCTTGACACGGTGCCGTTCATGGGGGCGAACAGGTTGGTTTTTGAAAGATTGTCGCGCGATTCCGTAACGCCGGCTTCAGCACTTTTAACCTGAAACTCGCTGGCAATAATGCTTTGTTTGCTGGCTTCCACGTCGGCCTGTGCAATCAGGTACTGCGACCGGGCCGTATCATACTCGGATTCTGATATGGCATTTTGTTCAAACAGTCGCTTGTTGCGCTCATAATTTGCTTTTTGGTTGATATATTGGGCTTCGGCCTGAAGCGCACGTGCCCGTGCGCTGGCAAGGTTTGCCTTTGATGTATTCAGAGCAGCCACCATACGATCAAGGGCTGCTTCGTAAATGTCGGGATTGATACGGGCCAATAGCTGCCCGCGCTCCACATAATCACCTTCCTTCACATTTAATTCGATGATTTCACCCGAAACGTCAGGTGCCATCTTCACCTCCGTTACCGGACGAACACGGCCGTTGGCCGTTACAATCTCAACAATATCACGGAATTCTGCCTCTTCAACAGACACTCTGTGGCCCTCATCAGAGCCCACCCAGCCGGCACGTTGAGCCAGAAACATCACCAGAATGAGAACGCCAAGAACAAGGAGAGCGATCTTTAAAGCTTTGTTTTTCATTGGTTTATATTTATGTTGCTGTAATTAATAAATGTTGTTTTTCTTGTTACAATCTTGTCGCCCCTGGCTTTATGGCTTTTTCTTCTGTCAAAATGCCTGTTTCTCTTTCTCTATTATTTTCAAACCATTATTTTTCAAAGGCATTTTTATGGTTGTTGCAATTGTATGAAACCGGGGCTGTTTATTAATCCGGGTTTTTTAATTATAGGGTTATTGGATTTCCGACATAGAAGTTCAGAATTTGTTTCCGAAAAACGTATTCATATTTTGCCTGGAGCAATTCTGACTGAGCATTTGAGAGCCGGTTTTTAGCATCATTGTATTCAAGGATGTTCACCATTCCCACGTTGAAACGTTCTTCGGTGTAGCGAAATGATTCTTCCAGTGCTTCCACATTTTTTTCAGAGGCCATATATCTTTTAAGGGCTGCGTTGGCGTCCTGGTAGGCCTGTTCGATGGTTTTAAAAAGCTGGTCGCGTATCAGCTGTCGTTGCAGGCGGGCATTTTCCAGTCCAATTTTTGTGCGGTTGATATTGGTACGCGCCTGAAAGTTGTTGAAAATAGGGATTTGCAGAAACAGGCCGATGCTGC
The DNA here is from genome assembly GCA_007695305.1 of Bacteroidia bacterium. Classification (GTDB taxonomy): domain Bacteria; phylum Bacteroidota; class Bacteroidia; order Bacteroidales; family UBA7960; genus PUPG01. The sequence continues at coordinate 18,817 of REEA01000123.1, read as the reverse complement.
GGTTGACATTTTCCTCAATCTGATCCCTGAAAGGGATAATTTCTGTTTCGAAGTTAAATGTTGGTGCGAATACTGCCTCACCGGAAGCCGTTTGTCCGATCTTTTGGGGATCGCCTTCAATAACCTCAGCGATTTGCAAACGCGCTTCGGAATAACCGGTTCCCATGCTGCCACTGAGGGAAAGGCGCGGGCTGTGTGCACCACGCGCGATCTGAAAAGTTTTTTCCGCTGTGGATACCATGAGATCGGCCGACAAGATATCGGGTTGTATCCGAACTGCCGTCATGTATATCTGCATGGGTGATTGTTCGAGTATGCCGGCGGGTGTGATGGCGATGTCGGGCACCTCTATACGGAAGTCTGGATATTCGCGCAGGTCGAGCAATTGCATCAGATCCAGGTACGCGATGTGCAACTGATTTTCTCTGTTGATAAGCTGCAGCTCTTCTGTTGCCTCCTGAGCTTGTATCGTCAACAAACTGCCCCTTGCCAGGGTGCCGGCTTCCACCAGCTTGGAGGTTCTGTCAACCTGCTGCCTGGTAATTTCGAGCTGGTTTGCGGCCACTTCAACGAGCTCTTTGGCAAAGAGTATTTGTAAATAGGCCGATGCCACAGCGAGGGCGATATCATTCTCCATCGCTTCCACATCGTACATGCTGGCCTGCAAGTCATTTCGGTCGCGCGCGATGCTGTTCCGAATCTGGAATCCGCTGAAAAGGGTTAGTCCGCTGCTAAGACTGAAGTTGTTTGTTTGCACCCTTTCAGTGACAAATTCATTGGTGATGGGATCAAGGGTACGCCCATAATTGTAACTGTGTGAAGCACCTGAATTCAGTGTGGGGAATTGGTTGGCCCGGCTTTGCCGCAGACTCTCCCTGGCAATGTCCACACCCAGCTTCTGCTGCTGAATACGCAAATTGTTTTGCAGGGCATGAACCACACAGTCTTCAAGTGTCCAGGGGGTGCTCCCCTCCCCGCTTCTCACCGAAAAAGGCAGAAATAAAAGTAGTACAAAAAAGTAAGGAATGATCATAAATGCTTTCATGGCGATTCTTTAGGAGAATATTTAAACACTAATTTTGCGGGCATACAAAAGTAAAAAAACAAAACAAGACTTTGATTGTAGGCAATACAATTATTGCTGTTTTTATTAGAAAACTATTATTCAGCCATTCTGAAGCGTCGCAAACCGGTTTCGTCCAATGGCCATCAAACACCTTGCCGAAGAAGTTTGTTATTGAATGATTTTCCTGTGTGATGCGAAGCGTGCGACATACCGGGGTGATGAAACAAATTTTTGTACCTTAGTGGTTTATCTTACGAGAAAAGACGCATGGTTCAATTTATAAATCAAGGGATATTTTTTTGAAGAGTCAATACCATTGATATGTTGAACAAGGTTAATCCTTGTTTTAGGGAATATCAGCGTCGGTTTTATGGACAGGTCAATAATTATACCGGTAAATACAAAAAGCCAGCGGTAGGATTAAGCAGTCATTAATCAAGAGGAACATACCGCCTAAAAACGAGTCGATTCAGTCACACATAAACTTCAATTTAAGAACATTCTAAAAAAGCACAACCATGAAAATTGCCATAAGCGGAACAACGGGATTTCTTGGTTCCAAAGTTGCGAACATGTTTTCGCTGCAGGGACACGAAGTATTCCCTTTAAACAGGGCTGATTTTTCGGAAGAGTCTGATTTGCTTGCTTCCAAGCTGGATGGTGCTGAGGTCATCATTCATCTTGCGGGAGCTCCTGTTATCAAGCGATGGACAAATCAGCACCGCAGGGATATTTGGGAGAGCAGGATTTTGACCACGAGAAAGCTGGTGGATGCTATGGGAAGGATGGAGGATTCGCCGCGGCTGTTTATTTGTGCTTCGGCCGTGGGTATTTATAGCGATGAGGGTCGTCACGACGAAGACAGCACGTTTTTGTCAGATGGATTTCTTGGTCGTGTTTGCCGCGATTGGGAAGCCGAGGCGGCAAAAGCACCGGAGTCGTGCCGCACGGTGATGATGCGGTTGGGAATTATCCTTGGAAAAGACGGAGGTGCGCTGAAACAAATGCTCCCGCCTTTCCGGCTGGGTTTGGGTGGCAGGATTGGGACAGGAAGGCAAAGTATGTCGTGGGTTCATATTGAAGATGTGCTTGGTATCCTTCAGTTTTTAGTTGGAGGCAACTCTCTGGAGGGGCCGGTGAATGTGGTTTCGCCTGAAGTTGTCAGCAACCGTACATTCACAAAAGTACTGGCAAAAACACTGGGCCGTCCGGCCATTGTTCCGGTACCGGGTTTTGCGTTGCGTCTGGTTTTTGGTGGTGGGGCTTCTACCCTTACGGGCGGGCAGCATGCCATTCCGGCCCGGTTAATGGAAAGTGGTTATGTGTTTCGTTTCCCTGTGATTAAAGAAGCACTGCACAACATTCTCAAAGAAGGGGAGTAAGCCGGTTTATGCGAAAAGCATCCGAAACACCTGGTCGATGCGTGTTACGGGGTGAATGCTGATGCCAAAGTCTTTCTTTTCGAGGCCTTTCATATTGAATTTGGATACAAACAAGTCGCGGAATCCCAGTTTGGCTGCTTCTCTTATTCTTTGTTCGATGCGGGTCACGGGTCTTATCTCGCCGGTTAGTCCTACTTCGGCGGCAAAGCATGTATGTTGGCTTACGGGGATATCTTCGTTGGATGAGAGTACTGCGCTTATGACGCCCAGGTCAATGGCCGGGTCGTCCACCCGGATGCCGCCTGTTACATTTAGGAATACGTCTTTGGCAGCGATACGGAAACCGCATCTTTTTTCCAGGACGGCAAGTAGCATGTTGAGTCGTCGCAGGTCAAAACCGGTTGCTGAGCGTTGTGGTGTTCCATAAGCTGCGGAGCTGACGAGTGCTTGTGTTTCGATGAGCATTGGGCGCATCCCTTCGATGGTGGCCGACACGGTAACACCGCTTATCTGTTCATCTCTCTGTGAAAGCAGCAGTTCCGAGGGGTTTGACACTTCGCGCAGGCCATTGTCGCGCATTTCAAAGATGCCCAGCTCACTGGTACTCCCGAAGCGATTTTTGGCAGCACGCAGTATCCGGTACATGTGGTTGTGGTCGCCTTCGAACTGGAGCACGGTATCTACCATGTGTTCCAGCAGTTTAGGCCCTGCGATGGAGCCATCTTTGGTGATATGGCCGATGAGAAAAACCGGTACTCCTTGTTCTTTGCAATATTTCTGAAACTCCGCGGCACACTCTCTGATCTGGGATATGCTGCCGGCGGCTGATTCGAGATGGGGAGACGTCAGTGTCTGGATGGAGTCCACCACCACAATCTGTGGTTTTAGTTGGCTGATATGGGAAAAGAGGGCATCAGTGTCGGTTTCCGTGAGAATGTAGCAGGCAGGATGGACAAAGCCAAGGCGTGTGGCACGCATATTCAGCTGCAGGTCGCTTTCTTCGCCGGAGATATAGAGTACCTTTTGATCCTTCATTTGCATGGCTACCTGCAGCATGAGGGTTGATTTGCCGATACCGGGTTCGCCGCCGATAAGCATCAATGCTCCCGGGACAATACCTCCGCCAAGCACCCGGTCAAGTTCAAAGCTACCGGACGCTATCCTTTTTGTTTTTGTAGCTTCAACCTGGTGAATGAGTTGCGGAACAGCTGTAATCCCCTGGCTTCCTAACCCCTGCCTGCCACCGGAACGACCACTCGTCTCTTTCCTGACTATCTCTTCCAGGAAAGTGTTCCACTCCCCGCAGGCGGTGCAACGCCCCATCCATTTTGGTGACTCCAGGCCGCAATGGCTGCAAAAAAATGCTGTCTTTACTTTTGCCATCCAAATACTGTTGTGATGAACCTGTTGTTTTGTAACAAAGAAAGGGAAAACCGCAACATATGAACGTATATTGGTTTTCCCTCTGCAACCATGAAAACAAGGGTATAAAGATACAAATATTATTTGACATTGCAGGCCGGATGACTGTGTTAACAGGAAACCATATATGTGGAAAGTTTACCTCAATATGTAGCCGTCTAACCCGAAGGAAGCCATGGCAGAAACAGGGAAGTGTTTGCTAAAAAGCCCAAAACCTCCTGATTTGCAGTGTAAAATTTGACTTTCTGCATGGCAAAGAGTTTATGGCATAGAATTTTATTGTATTGGGGTGCAAAGTGGTTTTCTAATCAATCATCAAAAAAGAAAAAAAATGAAAAGGAAACATTTGATTCCCCTATTGGGATTGTTTTTATTCTTTGCGGCCTGTCAACCTGAGGTACGTGAAGAGTGGGTCACAGCAGACCCGGTACACATTGCCGTACTGGTTGATGAAGGATTTCATGATGGTGAAGCTTATATGCCCATCGGTTATTTGACCAACCGTGGTGCGCGCGTGACGGTTATTGGTCCTGAGACCGGCTTGGTGACAGCTTATAACAGCGATTTCACCATCAATATCCAAAAAACGGTTGAGGAGGTGTCGGTAGAGGACTTTGACGCGTTAATACTTCCCGGTGGGCAGGCACCTGCGAAGCTTCGGGAATATGAGCACATCGTGGATTTTGCCCGTGCATTCCATGAGTCGGGTAAAGTGGTGGCAGCCATCTGTCACGGTCCCCAGGTGCTGATCACTGCGGGAGTGATGGATGGTTTGGATGCAACCGGTTTCAGTGGCATCAAAGAAGAGCTGAAAGAGGCCGGTGCAAACTTTCTGGACGAGCCGGTGGTCATTCATGACAACCTGATCACGTCTCGAACTCCGCCGGACTTATACGATTTTTCTCTTGCCATTGAGCAATCGGTGCTTATATCGCCTACCATTGAAGATATTCCGCCGCGACCGGCCATGTAGTGCCGGCCGTGGTGGTTTGACCGGCATTTTACCGGTCTCCTGTTCCCATTGTTTTACTATCCATTTCTTAATGATTATGCCGTTGATGACGAGAAAGATTTTTAAAGAGCTGGCAGAGGTCAGACAACGACCATGCATATCGGTATATTTACCCACCGAGCGTGTGGGTGACAATAAAAAGGCCAGGATACGGTTCAAAAACATGCTCCAGGGAGCAAGAAATAACCTGCAGGATTTGGGTATGCAGGGGAAAGACATCCTGGAGTTTACAAAGCCATTCGACATGCTGCTTAACGATTCTGAAATCTGGCGGCACATGTCGGATGGTCTGGCCGTTTTTCTCAGCCCGGGGAAGTTTGCTTATTCCACTTTTCCAATAAGGTTTGCAGACCAGTTGCACGTGAGCAACAATTTCTATTTGCTGCCATTGATGCCGGTTTTTAATGGCGACGGGCGCTTTTTTGTTTTGCCCCTGAGTCTGAAAAAAGTGCGGCTCTTTGAGGGCAGCCGCGATCATATGACAGAAATTGAGGTTGAAGACCTGGTGCCTCAAAATATTAAAGACACTGTGGGTTACGATTATGAACAAAAGTCGTTGCAGTTCAGAACGGGGCAATCCTCTGACGGAAGCGGCATGTACCATGGTCAGGGAAGAGGCAAGGACTACAAAAAGGATGAAATCGAAAAACACCTTCGTGAAGTAAACAGAAGCCTTGTGGATATTTTGCAGGGATATGATGCGCCTCTGGTGGTGGCAAGTGTGGATTATATTTTTTCAATTTACCGGAAGGTGAACACCTATGGGCATCTGTTCGGGAAACACATACCCGGCAATGCGGATGAAGCCCAGATGCAATGGTTGCATGGCAAAGCATGGGAACTATTGTCGGCCCATTTTCAGAAACATCGCAGAGAAACCCTGAAACATTACCAGTTCCTGGCAAGCAAGGGGCGAACGAGTTCTGTCCTGGAAGACGTTGTTTTGGCCGCGGAAGAAGGACAAATTGAAACGCTGTTCGTTGCCAAAGGAGAACAGCGTTTTGGTGTGATTGCCCCGGCAGACAATGGTGGCATCCGGCTTCATGATGAAAAAAATCATCATAACTATTGCTTGCTGGACTTTGCCGCACGCTCCGCTTTTTTAAAGGGATCAAAGGTTTACCTGATGGATGGGGAAGAGATGCCGGAAAAAGGATCGGTCATCTCAGCCACATTAAGATTTTGAATTGACCTGATCATTTGTTGCAACATCGCAATATATTCACAACCAACACCCTGCGGACCGCAAACTTGTTTTGTCTCCCTTGTTATCAGGGAAACAGATATCAAAGTATTCTTAGAATCAGAACACAGAAGACTCAGATGCAATAAATGCATACGGATCATATTCAAAATTTTTGGTATTTTTAACAAGTTTTTAGCGTGTTTATGTCTGTTGTTTGAATTTCTGTTGCCGGTATTGTGGTCTTAATTATTTCCCCATTCGTCTCACAATCAACATTTTGGGATGATGGGTTTTTCAACGGGGGTGCCATTCCGGAAGGATAGCGTAAAAATATGCTGATAATCATGCTATAATTATTGAAAAAATGGGACAATGCCGTTTTATTTATTATCTCTTCAAATCACATGCATTATGTACATCAACAAATTTATCAAACCATTGGGAAACCTTTTCTTTTTATTGTTACTATTGATCGTTTCGATTGTCAATGCCCATGCACAGCCATTTCGTTTTGGGCGGGTTTCAGCCGAAGATTTTATTCAGGGGAACTATGAAAAATACCCTGATGCCTCCGCTGTCATTTTATATGATTATGGGAATACGTACTTCAATCTTGACACCAGAGACGGCAGTTTTTATTATATTTATGAAAAGAAAATTCGAATACAAATCCTGAATGAAGATGGTTTTAGCTGGGCCGATTTATCCGTTCCACTTTTACATTTCAGCGGAGCCAGAGAGAGCATGACAGGATTCAGGGGGCATGTGCACAATCTTGACAATAACCGGGTACGGTCAACCCAAATAAGGTCCAGGGCCGGAATCACTGAAAGAACTTCGGATAATCTGAGGACCATCAAATTCAGTTTTCCTGACATTCAGCCCGGCTCTATTATTGAATACCGATACACCCTACGATCACCCTTTTTGTACAACCTGCCCACCTGGCAATTTCAGTATGGCGTTCCTGTTGAATACAGTGAGTACAACCTTCAGTTGCCGGAGTTTTATAATTATCAGTTTTACATGCAGGGCTATGAAGAACTGTATGTTGCCGAACAGGAGGTTTCTTCTGTTAACTATGTTATTCCTTTGACCAGCCGTCCACAGGATGGAACCAGCACGGTTTCTGCCTCAGCAACAAGCTACAAATGGTTGATGACGGATGTTCCTGCAATGCGTCCTGAGCCATATACTACCAATATTCGCAATTATTTGTCCATGATCCGCTTCGAGTTGTCCAGTGTTATGTTTCCCGGCAGGCCCCCTACACCTTATACCACCAGCTGGTTCGATATTGATAGTCGGCTAAGGGAAGATGAAAACTTCGGTGGGTTTCTTTCAGGGAGCAGACAGTTGCGCCGGGAAATGGAAAGTTTGGAAATGGGATCTGGCAGTGAGGTGGAAAGAATTGCCGCAGCGTTGAATTACATACATGACAACATCCGATGGAACGGGCGAAGGGGGTTATACTCCAGTGGAACGCCACGAACCGTATTGCGCGAAGGAGCCGGCAATACTGCGGATGTAAACCTGATGCTGGTTACCATACTAAGGGAACTGGGTCTGGATGCAAATCCGGTAATTTCCAGCACCCGTGATAATGGAGTTGTTATCAGGTCGTTTCCAACCATGTCAAGGCTGAACTACGTTCTGGCCGCTGTACATCTTGACAGCGGCGAACTAATGTTGCTGGATGCCACGGATCGTTTTTGTCCCCCCGGCATGATTCCAAGAAGAGCCTTAAATGGCGAAGGGCGCCTGATTCGTGAAAATAGTGCAGAGTGGGTTGCGCTCGAAACAAGTTTTCCTTCCCATGAGAAAAAGGATTATCATTTCTCCATCGGTAAAAATGGTCATATCACAGGAACCTCAAGGATAGAAATGAGCGATTATGCTGCTTATGCCGTTCGCCGCAACCTTGAATCAACAGGAAGCCTTGATGAATACAGAGAAAGCCTGCAGGAGGATGTGCCTGGAAAAGAGATCATCTCTCTTACGATTCAAAACGAAGAAGAATTAGATCAACCCATTGTTAAGGAAATGGAACTGGAGTTAAGCGAAGTCTTCAGTCACGTCGGCGATCTGATCCTGTTCACACCCATGCTTTTTGAGGTACTGGAAGAAAATCCCTTACGCATTGATGAAAGAAAATATCCGGTGGATTATGCCGTGCCTTTCAGAGAAGATATCAGTATGGTATTCGACATCCCCGAGGGTTTTGAAGTTGACTTTTTGCCGGAGCCTGCCCATGTTAACCTGGGTAATCAGGCCAGTTTTTCTTATTCCGTTGCGTTAAATGAAGAGAACCGGATTGAAGTGATCTATCATTTTGAAATACGCCAGTCCATGTTTTTGCCCACGGAGTATCAGGCACTGCAAGAACTTTATGGGGCCATGGTGGAAAAACAGAATGAACCGGTTGTGTTCATAGCATTATAAAAATACATCACAGATTGCACCGGCATGGCTTTCTTTATGCTGATGCGAGCACATACCACATGAATGATGAAGAGAATAAATTTTTTTAGCTTGCTTGCCAAATGTTTGCCGGTTGTTTTGATACTGGCATCCGGATCATCCATTGCCGGGAACATTTACGATGTTTCCAACATCCCGGAACATCTTAAAGAAGATGCCATTGCGGTAATGCGACAGAATCACCGGACCTTCGAAGTGACTTCCGAGAGAAGGGCAAGTTATACCGAGCATCGTGTGATTACTATTTTGGAGCGCAGGGCAGAGGGCCTGGCCGATTTATTTATTTCTTATGATGATTTCCGCCGGGTAAGGAATGTTACCGGAACCATTTACGATGCAAACGGCAATAAGGTCCGCGACCTGAGAAATCATGAGTTTATTGACCGCAGTGCAGCATCTGCATTCTCCCTGTATGAAGACAACCGTATAATCTACACCGACATTTATCAAAGTCAGTTGCCCTTTACTGTTGAGTTTGAATATGAGGTAGAATATCGCAGGGGGTTCTTCTTCCCCGACTGGTTTCCACAGCAAAGGGCCGGCGTGGCTGTTGAGCAAGCCAGCTTTACGATAATTACACCCCGGGACATGGATTACCGTTACAAGGCATACAATCATGATGATATGGAGCCGGTCGTTACCATGCCTCGTAGCAGAATGGTCAGCAAGTGGAAGCTGGAAGATCTGAGTGCTATTAAGTATGAAAGCCACATGCCGCCTTTTCACCGTATGGTGCCTTATTTGCTTGTAGGTTCCAATGAGTTTCAATACGACCGTGTTCCCGGAGATATGCGCAGCTGGGAAGAATATGGGAAATGGTTCGCCTCGTTGAATGAAGGGCGGCAGTCTTTACCCGGGGAAACCCGGCAAAAACTGCATGCTATGACGGAAGGGATAGATGATCCGATGGAAAAAACAAGGATTGTTTATGAGTATATGCAATCCCGCACCCGTTATGTGAGCATTCAGCTTGGGATTGGGGGCTTTCAGCCGTTTGATGCAGAATCCGTTGATGAAACCGGCTATGGTGATTGTAAGGCGCTTGTGAACTATACACAAGCCATGCTCAATGAAGTTGGGATCCGTTCTTATTATACGCTTATACACTATGGGGCAGCAAGGATACCCGTGAAACCGGAATTTCCTGCCAAAGCCTTTAACCATGCGATTCTTTGCGTACCCTTAGGGCAGGATACACTTTGGCTGGAATGCACCGATAACCGGATTCCCATGGGCTTTATCGGAAGCAACAATGCAAACCGCCATGTGTTACTGATTACCCCGGAGGGTGGCAAGCTTACACGCACCCCTTCCTACGGCCACGATGGAAACCACCGTCAGCGTAATATCAGGGCATACTTGCGCCCCAATCAACAGGTGGAGTTTGAAAAGACAACCCATTACAAAGGTCTTCGATTGCGTGACAGGTTTGGTATCTCTTTCAGGGGTAGCGGTGATCAAATACGTTACTACCAGGAGCATTTGCCTATCAATAATCCCGAAATTCTTGAAATTTCCTTTTCTCTTATCCCCGGAGAGACTCCTTCACTGGAAGAATACATTCATGCCACTACCAACCAATATGTGTCCAGGGCCGGAGCCCGTGTTTTGTTGCAACCCAATATTATTTCGCGAATGGAATCGGTGCCTCCGGTCACCAGAGAAAGGGTGCATCCAGTGCATGTATCTGCAAGTGGACTGTATACCGATACGGTGAGATGGGAAGTCCCGGACGCTTTTGAAATATCTTTTATTCCTGAAGATATTGAAATAGACAACGATTTTGGCTATTACAAGGCCAGCTATAAAATTGACGACCGGGTTTTGTTGTATAGCAGGCAGTTTTATACCCGTTCCGGCACCCATCCTCCCGAGAGATACGAGGCGTTCATAGAATTTAAACACAGCATTCGCAATGCCGACAGGGCACAGGTGGTGCTTACCAGATGAATAAAGACAGGCGATTTGTTTACAGTGGTTGGTTTTTGCCCGTTTTTCAGGTTTTGGTTGCAAAAAATCACAGCAAGTCCTCAGTAAAAACTTGAACACAGTTTTAAGTTCTAAAACACTGTATATAAACAAATTGACAAACTCTGTTATTTTTCGTATGTACTGTTTTCATTTCTTTCGGGATCAAACACTGGTTTTTTGGACAGGTCAAGCCCTGTCCATCACAACAGTCGTACTGTTTTCCGGATAAAAATTCTGAACAAGTTGTAACCTGCTGATAGACAATTGTATATAATTGTGTTTGGTTGTAAATGGGTTTCCCGTAAAAAATCACAGCAGGGGGAACCTGGCCGTTTATATTATTTTTGGTAACCTGCGCGGATACCATACTCTTTCATCTTGTTGTACAGGGTTTTACGATCTACCCGAAGCATTTCAGCTGCTTTTGATTTGTTAAATCCTGTTTCTTTAAGGGCGTGCATGATGGCTGCACTTTCAGCGGCCATTGCTGCCTGACGCAGGCTAAGTATTTTGCCGGGGCGGGAAATGTTGTATTCAGCATCTGAGGTATAGCCGGCATACCTGATTTCATCCGGCAGGGTATCGGCGGTGATGGTCTTTCCTTTGGTCAGCAACACACATCTTTTGATGACATTCTCCAGCTCACGGATGTTTCCCGGCCAGGGGTATTTCATGAATATTTCCGTGACCTGGTCGTCCAGGGTATCAACATTTTTGTCAAAGTCGAGGTTTGCATTATCCATGAAATGGCGGACAAATTCAAGGATGTCTTCTTTTCTCTCCCTGATGGGGGGCAAAGATATTTTGAACCCGTTGACCCGGTGATAGAGGTCTTCCCGGAAACGGTTTTCCACAACATCTTTTTTCAGGTCATCGTTGGTGGCCACGATGATCCTGACATCAACCCCGATGATTTTGTTGTCTCCCAGGCGGCTGATAGTTTTTTCCTGAAGAGTTCGCAACAGCTTCATCTGGTTTTCGTTGGAAAGGTTTCCGATCTCATCAAGAAACAATGTGCCGCCCTGCGCGGTTTCGAAACAACCTGCCTTGTCCTGAATGGCACCGGTGAAAGCCCCTTTTACATGTCCGAACAACTCGCTGTTGGCCAGTTCGCCGGGTAAGGCGCCACAATCGAGGGCCACGAAAGCTTTATTTTTTCTGGGGCTTGCGTAGTGTATGGCCCTGGCAATGAACTCCTTTCCCGATCCTGTTTCCCCTTCGATGAGTATGCACAAGTCGGTGGGAGCCACCAAGTCCACATGATTCAACACATTCTGTATGGCTGATCCTTTTCCTTTTACAAAGCTTTTTTCAAAGACTGCCTGGCTCTCGGTTGCCGGCCTGGTTCCTTTCTGAATCAGTTTGTATATCTCTTCCGGTAAAAGCGGTTTTACGATATAATCCCTGGCGCCGGCCCTGATCATCTTTACCGCGGTACGAACATCGGCATAGGCCGTCATGAATACAACCGGAAGGCGTGGGTCCAGCTTACGGATACGGGCAAAAACTTCCTCACCATCAGCATCAGGCAAACGGTAATCGCACAATACGAAATCCACCCGGGACTTTTTAATCGCTTTGAGTCCGCTGTTGGCCGTATATGCAGATTGCACACGATACCCTTTTCTCCGGAGAAAATCCTCTAATTGCTTGCATACATAGGTGTCGTCGTCGATGATCTGGATAAGGGCCATGGGAAACTGAGTATATGTGTGGAATAATGACTACAACCAAAGATATAAAAAATGTATGAATATTATGTTCGATAATGCAGAAAAGGTGTACGCCAGCGTACATTTTTTATGTTGGTACAATATGAGAAACTCATCATAAATTACTGTTTATCAGCATATAATACTTTATGGCATAGATGTGGTAATACATTGGGTGAACCTGAAAAAGAAAACGCAAAATATTCATCATAAAAGTCTTTAAGTCATGAAAACACGAATAATGATCACCGCAGCAGCCATCATCTTCAGCATTTCAATGGCAAATGCAAATCCCAACAGAAACCTGGTATTTACTGACAAACTTGGCAGAACGTTAATTCAGCCAATGAAAGCAGAAGCCGAGGAAGCGATCCCTGCAGTAATTAAATCGGCAATTCAATGCCAAAAGAAAAGAGCAGTTTATCAGATTTATGATCTCACAGACATGTTTACACCTGAGACCGAAGATCCCATTCCTGCAGAAGTGCAGAAAGCATTCAAAAACGAAGCCGAATATCTCCAGCCCTTTGATTTGCACAAGGCATGCAAAATTGAGAAAAAGTAAGCCTGGATATAAGATTGTTTAAGCCTTACATTTTTTTGTTCATGTTGGTTTTTCCCGCCGGTTGTACCGGCGGGGTTTTTATTCCTTTATCCAGCTGGTTTATTGCATTCTACTATAATATTTCCCACATAAAGCCTGAAATTTTTTGTTTATTTAAGATAATAAATACCGAAATATTTGTTTGTTAGAAAAATCATTCATACTTTTGCGTATTCAAATACTGTTTTTCTTTTTATATGGGAAATGTTTTTAAAATATCAGAAGCGGCCAGCATTGCGATTCATAGCATGTCGGTTGTTGCCAGGAGCCAAAGCTTGCTGAACGCACAACAGATAGCCGAACAGACAGGTTTTTCAAAAAACCACACGTCCAAGGTATTGCAGCTGCTCGCGAAAAATCATTATCTGACTTCTACACGCGGTCCGGGTGGTGGTTTTCGCCTTGGAAAGAAGGCAGAGGAGATCAGTTTGATGGATATTTACCGACTTATAGAAGGTGATTTATCAGAAAGCGATTGCCGGATGGACTGTCCGAACTGCCCGGTTAAACACTGCATTTTTGGTGGAATTGACAAGAGGTTCACCGAGGAGTTCAGGCAGTATATGGAAAGTAAAAGTTTGGCTATGATGTAGAGGGCAGCTTAAACACAATCACAAAAAACTAAACAACAAATAGTTACAAAATTATAAACAAATGAAAAGGACAATAATTAAAATAGATGAAGAGCTTTGCAACGGGTGCGGCCTGTGCGTTGAAGGATGTCATGAAGGGGCATTGCAAATGATTGACGGCAAGGCGCGCATGATCAGTGACCTGTATTGTGACGGTCTGGGAGCATGCATTCCGGAATGCCCGGTTGGGGCCATAACCCTTGAGGAAAGGGAGGCGGAGCCCTATGATGAGATCAGGGTGATGGAACGCATTGCGCCAAAAGGGGCAGCCACGGTACTGGCGCACCTGAATCACCTGATTGAGCACAACCAACGGGAGTTTGTGGAACAGGGTATCCGTTACATCAGGGAACACAAGCCCGACATTGATTTATCCAGATTAAAGGAATATCCAAAAGAAACAAACAATATGGATGAGAAGAATAATGAACATCCGGGGAGGCAGGCAGAAGATGCCGGTATGACTTTTTCCGGACACAAACATGGCAACGGTCATGGTCAGCATGCCCACGGCGGAGGAGGCTGTCCGGGGGCGCGCATGATGCAGTTTGCCGACAACATTTCTGCCCCGGCTGCTGTGGCGACAATCTCGGAGCCGCATGGACACAGCGCCGGACAGCCCTCGGAGCTTCGGCAGTGGCCCGTGCAAATGCATCTTGTAAATCCCCAGGCGCCTTATTTCAGGAAGGCGGATGTTTTGCTGGCTGCTGATTGCGTGGCTTTCGCCATGGGCGACTTTCACTCAAAACATCTGAAAGGGAAAGGGCTGGCCATCGCCTGTCCGAAGCTTGACCACAACAAAGAGCTGTACATAGAAAAACTTACAGCCATGATCAACCAGGCGGAAATCAACACCCTGACGGTGATGGTGATGGAAGTCCCGTGCTGCACAGGCTTGCTGCAACTGGCCAAACAAGCCACTGAAAAGGCCGGCAGAAAAGTGCCTGTAAAAGCCATCAAGGTAAGCCTCAGGGGGGAAGTCATTGATGAGCAGTGGATTTAATCCCATTAGATCATATCAATCAACAGCAATCATTCAAAAACCATTTTATAAACCAAAAAACATAGAAAGATGAGCATGTTTTGTTTTCAATGTCAGGAAGCCGCAAAAGGCACAGGATGCACCATAAAGGGTGTATGTGGCAAAGAACCGGAAGTAGCCGGTATTCAGGATGTAATGATGTATTTTTTGAAGGGCATGTCGGTGTACACCAACCTTGCCCGTGAAGAGGGTGTTGAAACCCCGGCCGAAGACCGGTTTATCCAGGAGGGGTTGTTTATGACCATCACCAATGCCAACTTCGACAAAGAACGTTTTATTGACAAGATCCGTGAAGGTTTTGCCATGCGTACAGACCTGGAGAACCGTATGGAAGATGCCGGCATACACATCAGCAAGGAGGATATGCCGGAGGCTGCCCGCTGGAGTGCCTATACTCCCGGCGAGTATGAAAGAAGGGCACAGCAGGTTGGCGTGTTGCAGATGACCGAAAATGAGGATGTCCGGTCGCTGCGTGAATTGATCACTTATGGGATCAAAGGGATGGCAGCTTATGCCGAGCATGCCGGGAACCTGGGTTTCACCAATGAAGAGGTGAATGCCTTTATGCAAAAGGGGTTGGCAGCAACGCTGGATGACAAACTGAGTGCGGATGAACTGACCGGCCTTGTTTTGGAGTGTGGCAAATACGGAGTTGAGGTGATGGCTTTGTTAGACAAAGCCCATACCAGCACATATGGCAACCCGGAAATCACAAAGGTGAACATTGGTGTGCGAAACAATCCCGGAATCCTTATCAGCGGTCACGATTTGCGCGACATGGAAGATTTGCTGGAGCAGACAAAAGGAACCGGCGTAGATGTTTACACCCACAGTGAGATGCTGCCGGCCAATTATTATCCTGCCTTTAAAAAGTATGATCATTTTGTTGGCAATTATGGAAATTCCTGGTGGAAGCAGCGCGAAGAGTTCGAAAAGTTCAACGGTCCTGTTCTGTTTACCACCAATTGTATCGTTCCCCCGTTAAAAAGTGCCACTTATGCCGATCGTATTTACACCACCGGATCATCAGGATTGGCCGGTGCGAGGCATATTCCGGAAAGAGCAGAAGGCGGTCGCAAGGATTTCTCAGAGGTGATTGAACATGCAAAACGTTGTGAGCCGCCCGTAGAAATTGAAAAGGGCGAAATTATCGGTGGTTTTGCGCACAACCAGGTGATGCAACTGGCCGACAAGGTCGTGGATGCGGTAAAGTCGGGCGCGATTCGGAAATTTTTTGTGATGGCGGGTTGTGACGGGCGCATGAAAAGCCGTGATTACTATACAGCGTTTGCTGAAGCGCTGCCGGCAGACACGGTTATCCTCACTGCCGGATGCGCCAAGTATCGCTACAACAAGCTGCCTTTGGGCGACATAGGCGGCATACCGCGTGTGCTGGATGCCGGACAATGCAACGACAGCTATTCGTTGGCGGTCATAGCCATGAAGCTAAAGGAAGTGTTTGAACTCAACGACATCAATGAGCTGCCCATTGCTTACAACATTGCATGGTATGAGCAGAAGGCGGTGATTGTTTTGCTGGCCCTGCTATATCTCGGTGTGAAGAACATTCACCTCGGCCCCACCCTGCCGGCATTTCTGTCGGCAAATGTGGCGAATGTGCTGGTGGAAAAGTTCGGCATCACGGGTATTCAAACAGTTGATGAAGACATGAAGGTTTTGCTGGGTGAAAGCTAAAGCTTTCCGGGGGTAGTGGCGAGCCGGTGTGCCTTCACTGGCCGCCCGACCCCTTTTAAAGGCCGCTCAAACATTTACTGGAAGTAAAACCATTTTGTGATTTCCTGTTTGGGGGTATGTATTGCCGGCATAATTAAACCGGCAAATTTTCGTTTACGGACTGGTGGTTGAGAATCACAAAAAAAAAGAAAGCCATGAAACGAAATGCTTTATTTTATCCTGTGGCGATGATTGTTTTGTCGCTGTTTTTTGCTTCCGGTTGCAGTGATGATGACACCAGGCCAACGTTTGGTAACGTTACCGACATTGATGGCAATGAATACAAGACGGTGACCATTGGCAATCAGATATGGATGGCGGAAAATCTTCGTGTGACCAGGTACAGAGATGGTTCAGAGCTATTGTCAGATCTGAATCATGCGGATTGGCAAAGTACCACAGAGGGGGCATTAGCCATTTACGATCATACACATGAGGCTGCGGAAGGCCTTGATTCTCCCGAAGAGATGGTTGAGGCGTATGGTAAGTTGTATAACTGGTATGCCATTGCCGATGAGAGGGGATTGTGTCCGGAGGGATGGCGCATACCCCTTGACGAGGATTGGACAAAACTGGTTGACTTTGTTGTTTCGCGTGGGCATCCAAACGAAACCCCGGAGCCTGAAGGTGCCGGCAATGCTTTAAAGTCAACGAGGTCTCAGCCCAAAGACCATCCCAGGTGGATGTTTCATACAATCCATGCCGGTTATGACAAGTTTGGATTTGCTGCCCTTCCGGGTGGAAGGCGGCATGCTGCCGGCGTTTACGACCAAATTGGCAGAGATGGCCTCTGGTGGTCGGCCTCGGAACGTGTGGAAGATCGTGCCTGGTTTCGGGGCATTCATTTCGGTACCGGAGATGTTTACCGCACCGATGCAGATAAGGCAAATGGGTTTTCGGTGCGTTGTATAAAATAGTTTTACCTGCTTTCTGACGTTCTTCATGATTCTTTTCTTATCGGGGCCGGCCTGGTTGTTTCATGGGCAGTGCCGGACTGTTTTTTCAGCACTGCTCTGAATGGACCGGGTTCCGGTCATTTTTCCCTTTCCTTTGTTTACAGTTTCCTGTTGGATTGTGACAGGCAGGGACTTGCATTTTCTGTATAGCCGCGAAGCATGACGAGGTGTCTGCAAAATTTTAAATTATTTTTAATTGTTTTATATGTTTATTCATTATAATTTATTTTATATTTGAGGGTATTTTATAAAAAGGAGTCATGTCTAAAAAGATAGATTTGGCACCGGGCCTGGTCCGGGGCCGCGAGGTTGTGTTTATTCGTTTTTATTATGATGATGCCATTATTTCTGCCATAAAGTCGTGGGGTAAAGCCTTTTGGAGTCAGGCTGACCGATCCTGGTATGTGATGAGGGAAGATTTTCGTTTATCTGAGGTTTTCAGTCTATTAAAAAAGCATGCGTATGTGGATTACCGTGGGTTATCTGCTGATTCGGATAAACGGTTGGACGGGGAGTTGGTGAAGGACCCCGGTGGAGGGAAAAAAGTATCAGGGCCAGGGTATTCGGATATTCCGGAGGTGGAAGCTTTCCGGCAATGGATGATTCATAAGCGATACAGCTATTCCACAATAAAGGCATACACTTCGGCTGTGGGCAGGTTTCTGCAGTATATGGGGACAAAGCCATATTCGGAGATCACGAATGACGACATTGTTCGTTATGTGAATGCGGAATTGGTTGTTCAGGGTTTAAGTTTTTCCTGTCAGAATATTTTGGTGAATGGGATGCGGTTGTTTTTCAAGGAAATTTTGAAATGTAAGATTGACATTGATAAGATTGAGCGTCCGCGTCGCGAGCACAAGTTGCCGAATGTATTGAGCAAGGGGGAGGTCAGGGCGCTGCTATCGGCACCTGCTAACATCAAGCATGAGGCTATGCTGAGTTTGATTTACGCATGCGGGCTTCGGCGCAGCGAGTTGCTCAACCTCAAGCCGGAGCATGTGGACAGCGAGCGAGGCTTGTTAATTGTTAAAAATGCCAAGGGAAGGAAAGACCGGGTAGTTTCTATTTCTGACAAAATAATTGTTTTGTTAAGGGATTATTACAGGCGCTACAGGCCGCAGGTATGGTTATTTGAGGGTCAGAAGGCGGGCACATCATATTCGGAGACCAGTTTGCAGGCGGTTTTAAAGGGTGCGTTAAAGAAGGCGGGTATCAAAAAGCCTGTTACTTTGCATTGGTTGCGGCATTCGTATGCTACGCATTTGCTGGAGGCCGGAACGGATCTGCGTTACATCCAGGAGCTTTTGGGGCATAAGAGCAGTAAGACGACTGAGATTTACACGCATGTATCGGAGAAGAGCGTTCAAAAAATCAAATCGCCTTTTGATGATTTATAAGAAAAGTTTTTATATTTGTTTGATGATTGCATTGCACATAGATGCGATTCCACCTGTACAATACATTCTGCCTGGGTGGAATTATCGTGCGGTTTTTGTGTATGTATAAACGAGTTAAAGAATAGTAAATTTTTCATAGCCATAAAAACATCCATTCACATCACCGTGTCAAAGCACATGAGGTTTTGCCGGGGCATTGTGCCGGGCAGACATTTCG
>REEA01000185.1 GCA_007695305.1 Bacteroidia bacterium | reverse complement strand
AAAAAAACCAATTAAAGCAATTCGAGTGTTTAAAAAAACCATTTTAAACGAAAAATGTCGTATCTTTATACACACATGAAGCATTTTTTTACATGGTTTTTGCGCTAATCCTGCGTTCGATGCTTTCTGCTTCGTGTACACCAGCGAGGGATATCTATATTCGTCAACCTTGCAACAGTTATGACGAGCCAGTGGTTTAGGAGTCTTTGCAGAATGCGAAACCCTGTTGGAAAGACCGTAAAAGATTGCCGGGTAAAATTATGATAATCAAATATATGATAAAGATTTTCGGAATATGAAGATGCTGTTTTTGATCGGATGAATCACTTATGGTTTCTGTTTTATTCTATATTCTCAAAAGTAATAGATAAGATTGGAAAAAAGCCGGCATATAAGGCGCCTTGCACTGTCCTTTATGATATTCTTGATCATACCGGCAGGCCCTGGTGAAACACGTGTTGTGTTCCAACCCGATACGAAAAGGGAGTTTTTATTTAAAATCCAAAGAACAAGGGATGCCGATGAGGTTTATTTTGATATTCTATTGGATGACAGGGGCGATCTGAAATTACCCGAGCCGATCGTGACTTATTGGGTAAGGCATACAAGTCAGGGGGAAATTGAACCACTCAGGTGGGCTGAGAGAAGATTTGCCTATGGGATAAAATACCTTGAAAAGAGGCCGGATTTTGTTTCATTTTATTTTGTTTCAAACCGAAACATGGCATTTCATGTCAGGAAGGACCCGGAAAAGCAGTTCAGGCTGTATGCCATTCTGGATGATATGGAAACCCGGGTGACAGACATTATCATTTTTTTTCAGATGCGTTTCTATGGCTTTCCCAACATTGAAAAGGTAGAGATTTACGGCATAAACCCTGAGACCGGGGCAAAGGTGATCACTATCCTCTATCCTTAATAGCCGGTGGGGTTGCAGGTGAGAAATAAAGGACTATTTCTTTTGGCCGGCTAATGCACCATCCCTTCGTGTGGAGCCTGAATGAGTGTTTTTAACATCAAACGTAACAACAAGTGTTTCACCGTTTTCGTCAACCAGGGTAAGGGTATGTTCTCCCTTGCCGGGAGAAAGGCCCATTTGATGAAAATCGCGGGTTTGCCCGATGTATTCATCATTCAGATGCCAGAAAATTGTGGTTTGGTTGGTTCGGTGAGCAACTTCGAACACTGCTTCACCGGTCGATCCATCAATCACACGGGGTATGAAGATCGAATGATTGTCATGGGGATATATCATTTCCATTGCCGGGAAGAGGTCTTCTGTCATACAGTCGCTGCGGATAGGTGGCAGGCTTTTATATGACGGGTTTCGCCGGCGGTAGTACCATTCGATTACCGGGGGCAGCACAAACCATGATTCAGCGAACATCTCATGGCTGTCTGCACAGTTTGTGTTGACCCTGAACCTTCTGTCCTTATCCAGATGTATCCTGGTATGGTATGGACATGCCGTTGTACGCAATCCCGCGCGATGCACCCATATGGAGTCTGTCTCGGTGCAGTATACCCCTGCACGGTGTCCACTATGCCGGCAGGTGGCGATGCGTTCCATTTCTCCAAAAACTTGTTCGAACCAGTTTCCTTTGGGTAAAAGGTCAAAGACTTCAAACATGATGGGGGCGGCTGCCGAAAGGCCTGACAGGCCCGGGCGGCCTTCGCCGCTGGCGTTGCCAACCCATACGCCCACTGCGTAATCCCGGGTGGTGCCAACGGCCCAGGCATCGCGTCCACCAAAGCTGGTACCGGTTTTCCATGCAATTTTTCCCTGTGAAGAATAGAGCTCCCACCCGGAGTCTGCATCCGGGCGATTCACTTCTACAAGGGCTTCCCAGGTGAGCCACACCGCAGCAGCACTGATCCGGCCCTCGTTCTGCAAGCCGTTGGGTGGCTCCATTGACTTCTGAGGGGGTTTTTCCGGATGGTGTATATAGTGCAGGCTTCGGATGTCGTTGGGATTGTATTTGCCATAATGTTTGTAATAACTCCCCAGCACCCGCGACAGCGAAGCATACATGCCGGTGATATCCCACAGTGTACCATCGGCCCCTCCAAGTATGAGTGACAAGCCATAATGGCCGGGCGGATGCACCAGTGTGCTCATGCCGAAATGCTTTAGTTCGTGGTGAAACTTTTCCACCCCATATTCGCGTAACATTCTTACGGATGGCACGTTAAGGGATCGTGCCAGGGATCGTTTGGCCGGAACAGCGCCATCATAGGTAAGAAAATAATTCTTTGGTGAATACCCGGCGATTTGCGTTGGGATATCAGGCACCAGCATATTTGGCAGAAAAGCACCCTCTTCCATTAAGCGGGCATACAGAAAGGGCTTCAGAATGCTTCCCGTGCTGCGTTGCGCGGTAATCACGTCAACCTGTTGGCCGTGATACGGATTTTGCATATTGAATGTATTGCCAACATAAGCGAGAACCTCTCCCGTTTGCACGTGTGCCACGAGGATGGCGGCATTGTGTATTTCGTTGGCACGCAGCACCCGATGGTGTGCTTCTGCAATTTGCGTTGCCCGTTTTTGAAGAAAAGGGTCGATGGTGGTATGTATCCGTTCACCGGGCATTTTTCTGCCGGCCCTGTTAAGCAAATGGGTGGCATGCATGGGTAGTGGATAGGGCCTGCCGGGCAAAGGCTCGGCCTTAGCAAGAACATAACTTAGTGAATCAAGATGTCCGCGGGACTGCAGTTGGTTCAGTAAGCGGTTGCGCTTTTGCATCAGCAGCTGTTCGTTTTTTCCGGGATAGATCAGAGAGGGCGCATTGGGAAGCACGGCAAGGGTAGCTGCCTCCGCCCAGGAAAGTTCATGGGGGGATCGTCCGAAGTAGCGCCACGCCGCGGCATCCAACCCAACCACATTGCCGCCAAAGGGTGCATGTGAAGCATAAAGCTTCAAAATTTCTTTTTTTGAAAAGCGGAGCTCCAGTCGGGTGGCAAGCGTCATTTCACTGATTTTTTCAGTGACGGTTCGCGGGCGGTGCCTGCGTGATAAGCGAATGACCTGCATGCTTAACGTGCTGCCTCCGCTAACCGTTTTTCCGGCTTTGATGTTTTGCAGGAGCGCACGCCCTGTGGCCAGTGGATTGACACCGGGATGCTTGTAAAAATGTCTGTCTTCAAAAGTCAGCAATGCCTTCTCGAAACGATGGGGCACCGAGTCAATGAGCGGAAAGCGCCACTGCCCGTCAGAGGCGATGCGTGCCCCCAGCAGGTTGCCCTCTCTGTCAACAATCACTGTGCTGTAAGGATCGGGAAACAATGCCTTTGGTAGCGAATGCCAATAAGCGACCAGGCACAAACAGGCCACCAGCACCATTAAAACAGATGCTTTCAGCAGTCGCTTGTTATTACAGAAATGTTTCATCCCACTTACGGCCTCATTGTTTTTGCTTTAATGTAATCATTACCCTGTGGCCCATAAATGCCGGTTCACAAATTCCTGCCACAATGCTTATGATCACTTGCTTCCGGCATCATACAACTTGCGCTATGCTTCCAGATGTTCGCATACAATCTTATAACCCCGGCACCGCCACCTCAACCCATTGCCCCGGAAGCCTCGCCGAAACATCGTTGTTATACATGGCTTCGCAAAACACCCCGGGCAGGTAAAAACGACCCAGATAGGCAGCATTTAAAACAACCACAAACTTTTTCGTTTCCCCTGCGGCCAGGTCAAAATGAGTATGTACCCTGTCGTCGCGAATATCCTGGTATGACGGGATACTGGCCTGGT
Organism: Bacteroidia bacterium; assembly: GCA_007695305.1. Taxonomy (GTDB): domain Bacteria; phylum Bacteroidota; class Bacteroidia; order Bacteroidales; family UBA7960; genus PUPG01. The sequence continues at coordinate 5,582 of REEA01000185.1, read as the reverse complement.
GAACGGATGCCACTTCATCCATACGTGTATTGTGTATCTCCCATCCTGAAGGAAACAGTTGTGATAGCACCAGGTTGGAATAGTATCCCAATTGCCCGGGGTTGCTAATGCTAACTTCGGCTTTGAAGTCCGTTCCCTGTTCAATGCGACGGATGTCTATTGATCTGCCGTCCATATGTTTATACACAACGCTCATCCTGAGGTTGTTTTCTTCGGCATCCACCGCTCCTGTTTCCGGAATGCCTGTGAGTGTCAGGCGGGCAAACATCAGGCTTTCACCCCTGTTTGTTACGTTGACCGAGCCGGGGGAAACACCATCCACTTCCATGGGTATTTGCACAATAGGCAGATGTGTTCTGCCCTGTATGGTTGTTGCATCATCAATACTATAGGTAAAATGCATTTCATCAGACACATTATCTGTGCCGGCATATTTGGCTACAGACAGCAGGCAGTAAGCGGCGGTTTGTGTGCTCATCCATCTGTCGGACGAGAGGGCTTCAGATATCATCCGCAGCACGGGGATGGCTTCCACGCGTTTATCCATCAGCGTAAGCGTTTCGAGTATCATGGCCATGTCGCGTTCCCTGCTGCCAAAAGTGTTGTTGAAAGGTGAATATGGCTCTACGCTGGTGACTGCTCCGTCGATCAGGCTTTGGGCTGCTTCAGGTTGTCCGGCAAGCGCATAAGCTGCTGCGAGGCGCCACCTGGCTTGCAGGCTCAGTGACGACATTTCCCGCAGCCGGTTCATGGCTCCCATTTCGGCTTGTCCTGCCAATGCCAGGGTATAAAGGCGATAGGCCTGTGCCAGATCGTTGAAGGTGTTTGACCCGTATGGGCCTGGGCCTGCTTCTGCTCTCCAGTTCCTGGCGGTGGTGCGCTGATAGCGTAGCCAGTTGCTGCGCAGGCCCGGCGGCAGCGCATATCCTTTAGCCTCTGCTTCCAGCATGAAGTGACCGGCATAGGTGGTGCTCCAGTCATCGGCTTCTCTGGACCCCGGCCAATAGGCAATACCTCCGGATGGCCGCTGGTAAGAAGCGATGATCCGTAATGCCGACAGCACATTATCACGGTTGTGCTGCCTCATGCGTGCGTCAACCTCCATCACCGACTCCAGGAAGAGCTGTGGAAAAGCCGAAGAAATCACCTGCTCAGCACAACCGTGGGGATAATTGACCAAATATTTGAGCCTGCGGCCAAAGTCAACGGGTGGGATGGAAGATATCTCCAGCATGCCGGTATTGGTGCCTGCGATGCCGTGTGGCCGGTAGCTAAACGTATGTCCTTGGCCGGCCTCCACAACGACTTCAGTGAAGCGGCTGATGGGAGGGTTGGGGTTCCGCACATCTATTTCAATGTCGTAGCTTGCCTGCTCCCTTCCACTTGTAGCAATTACCCGGACACTTCCTTTTCCAATGGCGGAAGACACCTCCAGTTCGAAGTTGATCACCTGGTCGCCGGTGTCTGTAAACCGAAGCTGTTGAGATGAGTTGCCTTTGATTTGGAAAAGTTCATTGGCGACCACTTCCACATTGACGTTCCGGATGTTTGGCTCCATGGCGAACACGGTTACCGGTAATTTCACTGTCTCAGACGGTGTCAATACCCGGGGCAGGGTCGCGAGTACCATGAGCGGGTTTTTGACGGGTACCGTTTTTTCGGCATTCCCGTAAGCCCCTTTGTCTCCTGCCACTACCATCACCCTGACGGAGCCTACGTATTTGGGAATATTGATGTCGTGTCGGTTTGTGCGTCCTTTTTCCAGGGTATATGGGCCTAAAAAGCGTACCATGGGAGGGAAGCGGTTGGCTTGTGTTTCTGGGCGGGTGCCGGCATCTTCATCGCCGCCAATGGAGAACACACGTTCGATGCGTCCCCCGAAGGCCCCCAGCACATGGTCGTACATATCCCATGTTCTTACGCCCAGCGCCTCGCGGGCATAAAAGGTATTCCATGGGTCAGGAGTGGGAAAACGGGTGAGGTCAAGCAAGCCTTCATCAACCAGGGCAAGGGTATATGTCATCCTTTTTCCGTCGGCTTCGCTGATACGCACAGGAGCGGTAGTTTCCGGTTGTAAGGAGGCTGGCATGTCTATTACGGGACGCAAGCGAGTGCCCGGGTCTTCCACAAATAGCGGTATCACACCATACAGCCTGATGGGCAGGTCATTGCTCATTCTCGCGTGGGGTTGCACCAGTGATACATGAATGTAAGCATTTGGGGCCATTTCGGGGGTGGCGAGGAAAGAGAACCGGGTTTCTGCTCCCCTGGCTTCCACCCACCACGCGCGGATCACTTCGGTGCCGTTTTCCAGGCTCACCAGGGCTCTTCCTTCCTGGCCTGCCGGAATGGTAACCTCAACATGATCTCCGGGGTAATATTTTTCCTTATCGGTAGAAAAGCTCAGCATGGCAGCTGCCGTCGGGTCATCAGAAAGAGCCCGTGATGCCCAGCCCGGCCAGTCAACATATACGATTTTACCGGTACTGTGTCCGCCGGCAGGATCGGTGACACGTATGAGGTAGCGGCCCCACTCGGGTTGGTCGATCCTGAAGGCAAAGCTTCCCTGGCCGTTTTCGGTAGAGATACGCCGGGTGAGGACAGGCCTGTTGTGGGTGCTTCCCACGAAGGAAGCAAGGTTTTCGCGTGAGGCATCCCACCACCATCGCCACTGAAGCTTGAACACCTGTACTTCAAGGTTGTTGCGGGATACAGGCCGGCCATCGGCGTCCAGGGTCACAATGTCTATTTGGTGGTCTATATCTGTAACCAGCATGTTTCGCCATCCTTGTCCTTCAGGTACACGCATGCCCACATAATGGCGGTAAGGAGAATAGGGGAGGGAAAAGCGGTCGATGCTGTAGTCACCGCCTTCTTCAAACACGCGAACCACGAAGCCCGCCTGCAGCATGCCCGGTGCATTGCGCTGTACACCAAACTCAGGTTTGATGGTGGCCTCGCCCCGTTCGTTGGTGCGATCATCAAAAATGATGATCTCATCCGAAACAAACTGCTTTACGGGATCGTCGAAAACAAATCCGCGATGGTCTTCAAAAACCGTTTGCATTTGTTGCAGGGTAACGCCCACTGAAGCCCTCAGCCTGCGTGCCGTTGCGCCATGAAGCCAGGCTGCCCGGAGTGTTGCCGCATTCTCCCTGTTTGCCACCAGTTTTTCAACACCAAAATCCAGGTCGATCTTCAGGCGGTTGGGTTTGATGGCTTCGATTTTCAGCAGCTTGTTAAAGCTAACACCGCCTACCCTAACCCTTCCTGTCCAGTTGCCGGTGGGTGCATCGGGGCTGGTGGCTGTGCTGAAGTTATAAAAGCCGTTATGTCCCTGTGTGCGGCTCATTCGCTCCACCACCTGGCCCATTGGGTTCAGCAGTTCAAATATCACAGGATGGCCCGGGGGTAATTGCTGCAGATGGTCTTCCAGCATAAAGCAGACAAAGAGTGAATCACCGGGACGCCATACGCCTCTCTCACCATACATGAAACCTTTTATGCCCTTTTGTATGCGGTTACCACTCACATCAAACTGGCTTAAAGACAAAGAAGAACCGTCGTCGAGGCGCAGATAGCCGCGCTGTTCGTTGTGTTTGGCTACCAGTAAAAAGGGTTTTGCATCAAGCGAAATACCGGCCATGCCGCTGCGGTCGGTTTGCACGGTGCCCATCAGGCGTTGTTGCAAATTATATATTTCCAATGTTACATTGGGGATGGGATTGGTGGTGAGCAGATCGGTAACGGCAAAAGTCATGCGGTTGTTGGTGCCGCTTTTGGCAATGATACCCAGGTCGGAGGCCAGCACGTTGCGGCTCACCCAGCGGCGGCGGCCATAATAGGCTTCATGGCAGGGGTTATCTGTCTCATCCCAATTCCACGCCTGGTAATATGCATAACCCGCGTAATATCTGCCGGGAGCATCCCAGTAAGCCATTTCCTGTTGAAGGTCATCGTCAGGATGAAGCCCCGCTTGCATTGACTGTTCTGCCTGTTCTTCGTCCATGCCCGGACAAGGATAGCTGGAATGACTGCGGTTGAATCCCAGTTCGACCCGGTAAATGGCTCCGGCTTCCGTTTTTATCAGTTCTGCCAGATCAAGGGAGTATGTGTTCCACCTTCCATGATCATGGGTGCGGTCGGAGCTGAGCCTGATCGTTTGCCGGGAGATAAGCCTTCCGGCCCGTCTTATGTCGGATTCGCCGTCGAGCCTGTTAGACTGTAGAAAAAACCCTACATTGTCTTCGTAGATACGGACAATTCTGACATCTACCGCATGCAGGTTTACCGCCTCAAAAGGAAAGATGAGCCCTTCCGATCCCGGAATGATCACTCCCTGCCCTGTCAGGCGTAGCGCAGGTTTCAAATCTTCGAAAGCCACAGAATAGACAACAGGGTCATTGAAACGAAAACCCGCATCACTGAGAATACCTTCTTCCAGGGATAGCTGATAGGTCCCTGACAGCCTTGTGCCGGGATAAAGCCTGACCTCGTTGCCTTCTGTGAGAAACCGAAGGTTTTCAGCGCCCGGTAATCGTATCAGCCCGTCGAGCTGCTGGTCACGCCTCAAAGGGTCAGAGAACCGGATAGAAACAAACTGTTCCGGATGTTGGTTTACAGAGACTTCGGCAACAGTAAAATCACCGATGGCAGGAATGGAAACCGTGCGGGTTTCGCTCCTGGATACCCCGGCCGGTTTGCCATCAAAGGCCAGAAGCACCTCGCTGCCGGAGTCAAGGCGTTTTACACTGTCCACAACGAAGGTGTGGTTGCGTCCTTCAGGGTCATGCTCCCACTTTACAGGCAAATGACGGTTAAACTGTGATGCCTTGAGCAGGGAGGCAACATCTTCAGGTGGCATGAAATCAGCGGTATGCAGCGTTCCGCTAACTTTGTTGGTTGCGGGCCTGCTGCTGTCGTAAGGTTCAAAACCGTCAACATCAACAGAAAACCACTGGGGTATTGTCTGGAAAGAGAAACTGAACATTCGCTCTTCCCGCGGCAATTCAAAAAGTTTTCCCACGTAAAAGTCCACTTTGTAAACCCTGTCTGCCGACAGCGGTTTCTCAGGCCGGAAAGCGACTGTGCGGCTGTCAACAAAGTAGGCAGTGCCACTGATGGAAGGTGAGAAATCAAAGAGCTTTTCAGGGTGTGCCGTCATGGGTTCATGCGGCCCTTCATAATCGCGGCTCAACAAAACCGTGATGGTTGTACCGGCTGAAACCGATCCTGAAGTAAAGCCCGAAATCAATTCATGAAAGTCGGGGTCAATGGGAATATGGTCGTGCCTGCCGGCGCGTTGACACTGGATCAGCAATACTGATAACAAGAGAAGCAATAGTCCGGGGTGAAAATGCCTGGTTCGTTTCATGGGTGGGAGGGATAAAATGATGATAATATCAATTGTTAACAAATATCACAAAAAAAACAATCAATGGCTCCAATATCATACAAAATCTGTATTATTCATGTGTTTATAATTTGTCGAAAAGTCGAAAAGTCTCTTAGGCACAACCCCCTGTGTGGCAAAAGTCCTGTCATGTGCATTTCATGCTGTTAATCCAGGTCCGATGCAAGGT
>REEA01000109.1 GCA_007695305.1 Bacteroidia bacterium | reverse complement strand
TCATTTTATGCTTCGCATGTCATTTGCTGCGCGTCATTTATTGTCATTTAGCGCTGCGCGCTGTCATTTTATGCTTCGCATGTCATTTGCTGCGCGTCATTTATTGTCATTTTGCGCTGCGCGCTGTCATTTTATGCTTCGCAAGTCATTTGCTGCGCGTCATTTATTGTCATTTGCGCTTCGCGCGTCATTTATAGTCATTGAACCAGAGTGGTTGTTTGTTTCTCGCAGATTTCTTCGCAGATGAGAACTTTGTGTGCTTCGTGTTCTTTGTGGTAAAATAATACATTCACCACAGAGTGCACAAATAGCACAACGGCACATTCACTTTACCAAAAAGCCGCTGTTTTTCCTTTTCCGGTTTGAACACGGATGTTTAGCGTGGTTAACGTGCGCCGCCGCCACCGGAGGAAACACCGCCACCACCGCCTGCCGTTCCGCCTCCTCCCATACCACTGGCTGAGCTCATGGTGGTACTTGTAGTGGTGATCACCCTGTTGATTGCATTGCCAAAATCACTCATGGAAGAGGTGTGCAACACAATCCATCCCATGTACATGGTATGCCCCTGTAATTCCAGGCTCCTGGCAAACCTTTTAATGAACCTCGGTCCAAGTCCCATGGCAATCCCATAAATCAGATAGCCGTTGATGGTGTCCCCATCCACCTTCCCCAAATGAGGTTCAAATTGATGCCTTTTCAGGTATTTGCGCAAGGCGTTCCACTGTTTGTAAGCTAACCTGCCCTTGGCTGTGCGATGAAGAATAAAAAATGAGCCTATCAGCAAAAACAAAGAGGCAACGACCGGAAGCAGCATCCAGGGACCGTAAATCGCCGTCGAAATAAGAAACAAAATGAGACAACAAATGCCGGCAATTAAACCGATGTTTCTGCCTTTGATGCTTTCTTTGTCAAACCATTCTTTCTTTTTCCCTTCTTCTTTGATGGATTTGTTCCATTTTGACATGAACTTTTGCACTTTGTGCTTCTTTTTTTCCATGTCGCGAAAGCGCATTTCGCCGGATTGGCCGGCTATTTCAGCAAATAAAAATGACAAAAGCCTTTCTTCATAAGGCAGCAATTCTGATCGATTGGCTTCCAGGTAATCTTTTTCCAGTATCAGAGACAAGTTGCTGCTCTTTTTGCGCAAGAGTGACAATCCGGGCTTGGCTTCCCTTTCTTCGATTTTCAGATAGCCTCTGTGAGAAAGATCAAAAATGGTAGAAACAAGGGCATTTACATTTATAAAATCAAAGTGCATCAAATAGTTGATAAGTGCCGGTGGTTCTATCTCAGGAAGCATGTTTAAGGGTTCGTCCTTTCTTAGTTCCTCGGGGCGACGCCCGTACTTTTGATACAGCCATCCCCATAAAAAGATGATTATCAATGCCAGTGGCCATGCAATTTGCCGGCCGGTCTGATACCTGGCTTGTTGCCGTTCCTGTTTCGCAATTTCTTCCTGCCTGCTCTGATTGGCTTCCTCCACAAGCCGGGCGGCTTCCTGCATCACTTCTTCACGGATCATGCCTTCTGTAACCGCTAAATCCGGAAAAACACCGGGAGGATAAAGTGCCCTGATTTCCAAAAAAGTCCATGCAGGCAACCGACTTAATTGAACAGTAACCACTCCGCCATCCTCAATTTCTGAAACAGCATCGAGCGACCCGTGCAGCCAGTGAGCCGGTTCACCCGGAGGCAATGGTTCAGGCGGATAGATTCTGGCGGTAATATTGTGAACGGGCTTCTCCCATTCATCAGAAATCAATTTATAATAAAGTAAAGCCGCGTCCTCGTGTCTGGCAATGGCCCCATTGAGCCTGTAACGGATACTAAACACACGAGTGGTGTTGGCACCATTAAAGAACACCTGCAGCTCCTGATAATCTCGCTTGCTGACCAATCTCGTTGTGCCGGGTTCCTCAGTGTCGGAAAGCGGATACTCCCTGTCTCCTTCGTAAACCCTGATATCATCAATTGTTGCCCGGTCGTTCAGCGGGAAAATACGAAAGACCTCTGAAAACCGGCCGTCAAAAACAAATGTCCAGTCTTCACGGATGTGCATTGCACCATCAGGATCAATATTGATGGTGAGGTCAAGGCCATCCATACGATAATCCCTTGCATGCAAAGGACTAAAGATCATGGTCAACAGTCCTGTGATTGCAACCAGCAAGAGGAATGTGTTTTTTTTATGAATCATAGTTTTGCGCATGTTGAGAAGCAGGTTAAAAAATGTTTCACTTTAAAAGACTGTCCCATTGATGCGACTGCCGGGATAGTCATTGGATAAACAGATGCATCGACGGTAAAATTAATAATTCTGCATGAAACAAAATAATTGACAATCTGCTTCTCGGCGGTCAGAATATTTTCCCTGACAGCTTAAAAGCTTTGCCCGGCAGCGGTTTTACCACACCCTTAAACTCAAGACCAAGCAAAATGGAGGAAGTTTTGCTGAGATTGAACCCAGTACCGGCCACAATTTGATCGATGCCGCTTTCCTGTTTTTCCTTCAGGAAGTCCACCATGATTTTCTCTTCATTATCAAGGTTCACAAACAGGTTGGCCTGAACTCCCTTTTTCCGATTGCTGTCGGGATGCCAGTTCATGATGTATTCCATGTCGGCCACAGATTCTATGAGGTGCGCCTTATTGATTTTTATGAGTTTGTTGCACCCCTGGCTGTATTTGTCGGTTACTTTACCCGGTAATGCAAAGACGTCGCGGTTATAGGTGTTGGCGATATTTGCTGTGATGAGCGCGCCACCGCTAATGGCTGCTTCTATCACGATCACCGCGTCACAAAGGCCGGCTATAATACGATTTCGTTTGGGAAAGTTTTCGCGATCCGGTTTGGTTCCGGTCAGAAAATCGGTCACCAGGGCACCATTGTCCAGCATTCTACGTGCCAGTTTATGATGCATTTGCGGATAGATGCGATCGAGCCCGTGGCCCAATACCGCTATGGTTGGCAGTCCGCTTTTTACGGCTGCATAGTGGGCACAGGCATCAACTCCATACGCGAGACCACTGACTATGGTAGCCTGGTAGGGTATTAGGTCCTGAATGAGTTGTTCGCAGCGGTCCCTGCCATATTCGGTGATATTGCGGGTGCCTACTATGGCAACCATTTTTTGTGCATTCAGGTCTGCATTTCCTTTCATAAAGATGAGAAGAGGCCCGTCATCACACTGTTTAAGTCTGTATGGATAATCTTTGTCGAGATAAAACAATGGCCTGATCCCGTGTTTTTCCATGAACAAGATCTCTTGTTCAGCCCTTTCTAGTGAGCGATGGGCTGTTACTGTTCTGGCTATCTGCTCCCCTACTCCGGGAATTTTTACCAGGGAGCGAAAGTTTTGCCTGAAAACCTGCTCCACACCTCCGCAATAGGATATCAATCGCCTGGCCGTCACCCCGCCCACACCGGGAATCCGGGTTATGGCCACCTGGTATAATAAGTCATTGTTCATCAGTTTGGTTTTTTGTGTTCATTGCTGGTTGAGATAAGACAAGGCATTCCTTGTCTTTTACATTGTGTGTCCGCCCACCCTCGCTACTTCGTTCTCCCGCAACAAGATGTGCCCAATGGTCTTTTTTTTATCTATATAATATTTATTTATCTTTTGATTGATATATTTTACAAATATACGGATTTTCTTTTTTGCGGCTGCATATTTTTCCGGAAAATGGGTTGAGAGCGGGCATGCTTGCCGGATATGGACAGTAGCGCCATTTTAGCAAAAAAGGATTTTCATGCAATAAAAGGGCACACGCTCCGGTATTAGTCATGATTTTTCTTTAATTTCGCAAAAACATTAAAAAAAATGGCCAGACAAGAAGACAAGATCATTGGCAGAAGACTCAGGTCTTCCTACGTGTCGACCGTTGTAAGCATTACTTTGGTATTGTTTGTTTTGGGATTGTTGGGATTGATCATATTGCACGCGCACAAGCTGTCAGAATATGTAAGGGAAAGCATCGCCGTTTCGGTCTTTCTCGAGGAGGGGGCGAGCAATGCACAAATCAATGGTTTTAAGTCAAGCTTGCGGGAAATGCCTGCTGTTCACGAAACGAGGTATATTTCCAGTGAGGAGGCTGCGGAAGATCTCATGAAGGAGTTGGGCGAGGATTTTATAGAGTTTCTGGGCTACAACCCGCTTTCTGCGTCCATTGTCATACATTTGAGGGCAGCATATACCCACCCGGACAGTTTACGCCGGATAGAACAACAATTGCTTCGGAGTCCAATTGTTAACGAGGTTGATTATCAGCAATCGCTGGTGCATCTTGTACATGAAAACGTTCGTCGTGTTGGTGCCGGATTGCTTATTTTTAGTTTGTTGCTTTTGATCATTGCATTTGCTTTGATAAACAACACCATTCGTTTAAGTGTGTTTTCCAGGCGTTTTTTGATCAAGAGCATGCAATTGGTTGGGGCAACCCAGGGTTTTATACGGATGCCTTTCATTATCAAGGGGGTCGTTCAGGGAATTGTCGGAGCTGTGGTGGCCATTATTTTGCTGGGTGCCTCCCTTTATTTCCTGCAACAACAGATTCCGGAACTGAGCAGTTTTTATAATCGCGGCATGCTTTTGGTTCTGTTTGCTACCGTTTTGCTTTTGGGCGTGATTATTAGCTGGGTGTCCACCTTTTTTGCTGTCAGAAAATACCTGAAAATCAAAACAGATTTTTTGTACTTGTATTAAACATCATATTCATGGTGGACGAAATCATGTACATTTGTGTCGATTTAAACACTAACTAAAGGTTATCGTTCAAATGGGAGGGTCCACAACTTAACAGTCAGGCATGAAAGAAAAATAAAACCATATTTCACCAAGTAAACAACAATGAAAAAAAAACAAGGCAGTGTACTTTTATTTGATCGCCATAAATACATGTGGCTCATCATCGGTTTGGTTGTAACGGCTTTAGGCTTTTTGCTTATGATCGGTGGTGGAAGCGATGATCCGGCGGTTTTCAGCGAAGATATTTTCAGTTTCAGAAGACTCACCCTGGCACCCTTGCTTGTTTTGGCCGGCTATGTGATCCAGATTTATGCCATCATGAAAAAAAGCACAAATACAGATGAAGCTGCGGGTGGCAGGAAAAGCAGTCCCGGCACAAAACCCGGACAAAAGTAATTTTTGCTCATGAGTTGGATAGAAGCACTTATTTTGGGGCTTTTGCAAGGATTAACCGAGTTTTTACCGGTTAGCAGCAGCGGGCATTTAGAACTTGGCGGGGCACTATTTGGGTTGGAAGACCCCCATGATTTTTTCACCTTTAATATTATTGTGCACGGAGCCACATTTTTGAGTGTGGTGGTGGTTTTCCGGAATGACATATTGTCGCTGATCCATCATTTTTTTCGCTTCCGGTGGAACGCGGAAATGAAGTTTGTGCTATTGTTGCTGGCATCTGCCATACCCACGGCCATTGTAGGTTTGTTGTTTGAAGAACAAATTGAAAGGATTTTTGAGGGCAGGGTTGTATTTGTCGGATTGATGCTGCTGGTAACCGCAACGCTGCTTTTCCTGACCCGCTTTGCACCACCGGCTAACAAAGATGTGACGTTAAAAAGTGCATTGGTAATCGGGCTGGCACAAACCCTGGCCATTCTTCCGGGCATCAGTCGCAGCGGAGCTACCATCAGCACCGCCCTGTTTTTTGGTATTGAACGGTCTCAGGCCATCCGTTTTTCTTTTTTGATGGTGTTGATTCCGATTTTTGGTGCCAACTTCCTGAAGATCATCAGGGTGTCGGAGCAGGCTTCCGCCGGTAGTATGGATTTAGCCCCGATGATCATCGGGGCTGTCGCAGCCTTTATTGCAGGTGTAATGGCCTGTAAATGGATGTTGAACATTGTCAGAAGAGGCAAAATTGAATACTTCTCCATTTATTGTGTGCTCGCCGGTATTACCGCGATCATTGCAGGTAGTTTGTAAATCATGGAAACAAAACAGGAATTGCAGGAATCATTTCTGAATGGACGCATGTTGCTTGTGGACAAACCTTACCAATGGACATCCTTTGACGTGGCTAACAAAATCAAGCACCTGTTAAAGTTTAGGCTGGGGATACCAAAAATTAGGATTGGTCATGCGGGCACCCTGGACCCGTTAGCCACCGGCCTTCTGATCATTTGCACCGGCAAGTTTACCAAAAAGATCAGTGAATTCCAGGAGCTTGACAAAACCTATACGGGAACTTTCTGTTTGGGCCAAACAACACCGTCTTTTGACCTTGAAACCCAGCCCGGAAACCTGAAACCGATCGATCATGTTACGGCTGAACTGCTAATGAAGACCGCCGAAATAATGACTGGTGTCCAGTCGCAAACACCACCTTTGTATTCTGCAAAAAAAATTGGTGGTGAGCGGGCCTATATGCATGCACGCAAAGGGGAAAAAACCATTTTGAAGCCAAACACTATAGAGATCAAACGTTTTGATATCACCAAAATAGATCTTCCGGAAGTTGATTTCCAGGTTGTGTGCAGCAAGGGTACCTACATTCGATCTCTGGCCAGCGATTTCGGCATTATGCTGGGTACAGGTGCCTATCTGCAATCGCTGCGCCGCACAAAAATCGGCACGTATTCTTCAGAAGAAGCCCTGAAAGTTGATCAACTGGAGGAGATGATGACCTTTGATGGTTAATCGTAAAAGATACGTAAAACTATTGACAAGGCCTCTTTAATGTATTATCTTTGCAGACCTTTCCGGAGGATTTTTGGGTTTTTTCAACTATATTTCGTAATTCTTTATACATGAAGCTGTCTCATTTTAAATTCAATCTGCCTGTAGACCTGATAGCAGAAAGACCACCCCTGAACCGTGATGAATCGCGTTTGATGGTTGTTCATAAAAAAACCGGCAAAATAGAGCATAAAATGTTTAAGGACATTTTGGCATATTTTGATGATGGAGATGTGATGGTGGTAAACAACACGAAGGTTTTTCCGGCCCGCTTGTATGGCACAAAGGAGAAGACCGGAGCCAGGATAGAGGTGTTTCTGTTGCGTGAGTTAAACAGGGAAGCTCGTTTATGGGACGTTCTGGTTGACCCTGCCCGGAAAATCAGAATTGGCAACAAACTTTATTTTGGGGATGAGGATAACCTTGTGGCTGAGGTTATAGACAACACCACCTCCAGGGGGCGTACACTTCGTTTTTTGTTTGACGGCACCTATGATGAGTTTAAAAAAACCATTGAATCCCTTGGTGAAACCCCGCTCCCAAAATTGATCAAGCGCCCCGTTGACAAGGAAGACAAAGAGCGTTACCAAACAGTATTTGCAAAGCGAGAAGGAGCGGTGGCAGCACCCACGGCAGGGATGCACTTCAGCAGGGAACTGGTGAAGCGGCTGGAACTCAAAGGGGTTGAATTTACGGAGATAACACTGCACGCAGGCCTTGGCAACTTCCGTAATGTTGACGTTGAAGACCTCAGCAAACACAAAATGGATTCTGAGGAGTTTATCATCGAGGAAAAAACAGCTAAGATTGTTAATAAGGCTAAAGAAAACGGCAAAAGGGTATGCGCCATAGGTACTACTACCATGCGCGCCATGGAGTCATCGGTATCCATAACCGGTCAGGTAAAACCTTTTGAAGGGTGGACAAACAAATTCATTTACCCTCCATATGACTTTAATGTGGCCAACTGTATGGTCTCCAACTTTCATCTGCCTCAATCCACACTGATGATGATGGTATCGGCATTTGCAGGCTTTGACTTGCTGATGAATGCTTATAAAGTAGCCATCAAGGAAAAGTACAGGTTTTTTACCTATGGTGATGCCATGTTGATCGTCGAATAGCTTCGTCGGATTATCAGCATTGTTGTTTTTTCATAAACTTCTGCTTGTGCAGGAAAATCCTGTATGTCCATGCAAAAATATGTGTTAATTGCTGCCGGTGGTGCAGGTAAACGCACCGGCAACTCTCTGCCTAAGCAGTTTTTTCCAATTGCGGGTAAGCCACTGTTGATATATGTTTTTGAATCATTTCTCAAATATTCACGGGATATTCATTTTGTGCTTGCACTGCCAGAAAAACATCACAACACATGGGCCAAAATGTGTAATGAACATGCATTTACTTTAAAGCATGAAGTGGTGCCTGGTGGCCCAACAAGGTTTCACTCGGTAAAAAACGGATTAAAAAGTATTCCCGGGGAGGCATTGGTTGCCATCCACGATGGAGTAAGGCCGGTTGTTTCATTAAGTCTGATCTCAAGGGTATTCAGTTATGCACAAAAATTTGGCAATGCCATTCCGGTTATAACCGTGAACGACTCCGTAAGGCTGACCGAGCATGGATTAAGCCAATCATTGCCACGTGAACAGGTTCGCCTGGTACAAACACCCCAGTGCTTTCGCACAGAGATCATCAAACCGGCATACAGCATCAATTATCGCGATTCTTTTACCGACGACGCCACTGTATTGGAATATGGAGGGGGAAGACTTTTTCTTGTTGATGGAGATCCGCATAATATAAAAGTAACCACAGCTACTGATCTGGTTCTGGTCGAAGCCCTTCTGCAGATGAATCAACAATAATCGTTTCCCAAATAACAATTATCCGCTTATTTTGATATGACTTCCCCCTTCAGTGTTGCTGACGTGCAATGGGTTATTTCCACCATCACATAATCGCCGGGAGCTATATTTCCGGCAGGGAAAACCACCACCTTATTCCGGGGTGTGCGGCCCATCATATGTGCCTTTGACCGTTTTGAAGCACCTTCAGCCAGGACAAGCTGACAACCGCTGAGATCGCGGCGGTTGCTTGCCAGGGAAAGCTTTTGCTGCCGCTCAATGATTTCCGAAAGCCTCCGGGTTTTGACATCTTCAGGAACATCATCCGCAAATTTTTTCGCCGCCAGGGTGTCGGGCCTTTCCGAATATTTAAACATAAAAGCAAAGTCAAAGCCCACTGCATCCATCAGCGACAAAGTATCCCGGTGCTCCTCCTCTGTTTCTCCGCAAAAGCCTGCAATAAAATCGGTTGAAATCGCACAATCCGGGATAATGGCACGGATAGCCCTGATTCTCTCAAGATAATCTTCACGACTGTATTTCCTGTTCATTCGCTGCAGTACGCTTGTACTTCCCGACTGCACCGGCAGGTGAATGGCGTTGCAAATATTTTCTTTGCGTGCAATGGTGCGTATGAGTTCATCGGAAATATCTTTCGGATGCGAAGTGGCAAAGCGTACACGCAATTGAGGATCCAAGTCAGCAACCATCTCCAGCAGTTGACTGAACCTGACCTCACCACCGGTTTTCCTGTCCGACCAGGAATAGGAGTTGACATTTTGTCCAAGTAGTGTTACTTCCTTATATCCAGCTGCAATCAACTGACCGGCTTCACCCAGGATGGATTCGGGATCACGACTGCGCTCCTTACCTCTGGTGTAGGGCACAACACAATAGGCACAGAAGTTTTCGCAACCCCGCATGATGGATATGAACGCGGATACACCGTTGGCGGCGTAGCGCACCGGACTGATATCCGCATAGGTTTCATCAACGGAAAGCATCACATTGATGGCCTTTTGCCCTGTTTCAGCATCAGCCATAAGCTGCGGCAACTGCCGGTAAGCATCCGGACCAACAACCATGTCTATACGCATACCCAGGTCTTTATCCTCCAGCAGTTTTTCTTTCAGTCGCTCTGCCATACATCCCAACACACCGATCAATAAGCCCGGTTTCTTTTTTCGAAGGTGTTGCAACTCTCTGAGCCGGCTTAAAACGCGGTTTTCAGCATGTTCGCGAATAGAACAGGTGTTGAGCAGTATAATGTCAGCGGCTTGAGCATCCCCGGCAATGGCGTAATCGTGGGATGCCATCACCGATGCTACAATTTCACTGTCAGAAAAATTCATCTGACAGCCGTAGGTTTCGATATATAATTGTTTTTCTTTCACAATAAAACCAATAATAATGAAAGCAGAAAGCTTATAACCGGCACTCAAGCCCGAAACAGCTGCCTGCAAAAAAACCTTCAGGATTATAATCATGCAAAAATACACAAAACAGCCGTTATGTTTTTTTGGGGGTGGATAAAGGTGTAATCCATGCGCCGGCAGGTTATATGGCTCCGGGTTAAAAACTTTGACAATATTGGCCGCTAAAATGAACATTCATGCCTTACAAAGAATTCTATATGAGAGAATAAAACCCGTTCTATATTATTTTATTACTTTTGCCCTTCCAAAATTAGCACATGATATGGCAAAAAACCTGGTAATTGTAGAGTCACCGGCAAAGGCTAAAACCATTGAAGGTTTTCTGGGAAAGGAGTTCATGGTGAAGTCCAGTTTTGGGCATGTCCGCGATCTTCCTCCCAATTCGCTTGGTGTTCGCATAGACAATGAATTTTCGCCCGAGTATGAGGTTCCCAAAGACAAAAAAACCGTTGTAAGTGATTTAAAGAAATTGTCGAAAAAGGCTGAGGTTATCTGGCTTGCAACAGATGAGGACAGGGAGGGGGAGGCCATTTCATGGCACTTGGCAGAGAGTTTAAACTTAACGGAGGAAAATTACAGGCGCATTGTTTTTCATGAGATTACCAAGAAAGCGATCACAGAGGCGATTAAAAAGCCCAGGGGCATCAATCAGCACCTGGTAAATGCGCAGCAGGCGCGGCGTGTATTGGACAGGCTTGTGGGATTTGAATTGTCGCCGCTGCTATGGAAAAAAGTGAAGCCTGCGTTATCGGCGGGCCGGGTACAGTCAGTTGCTGTCAGGTTGATCGTGGAGCGGGAAAAGGAAATACAGGCATTCACAACAACCAGCAGTTATCGTGTCAGCGCTCTTTTTGATGTAACGCACAATGGCCAGGAGGCAACGCTTAAAGCCGTTTTACCGGAGCGTTTTGCCCGGAAGGATGATGCGCTGGCTTTTTTGGAGAAGTGCAAAGATGCGGAGTTTACCATATCCGACATTGAAACAAAACCGGCCAAAAAGTCTCCCGCCCCTCCTTTCACAACATCCACCCTGCAGCAGGAAGCATCAAGGAAGCTCGGTTTTTCTGTTTCCCGCACGATGGTTCTGGCGCAAAAACTATATGAGGCAGGGAAGATCACATATATGCGTACCGACTCGGTTAATCTTTCGGGAGCAGCAATGGCGATGGCCAAAGAAGAGATAGAGAAAAGTTTCGGAGAGGACTATGTTAAGCTGCGGCGATATACTACGAAAAGCAAGGGAGCACAGGAGGCACATGAGGCCATCAGACCCACCTATATGAATGTGCCGAGGGCGGGGAGTACAGACGGTGAGAAAAAGTTATACGAACTTATCTGGAAACGCACCCTGGCATCACAAATGAGTGACGCCATTCTGGAGAAAACAACGATTCGGATCAGTATTTCCAATACCGGGGAACACTTTGCGGCCAGCGGCGAAGTACTTAAGTTTGAAGGGTTTTTGAAGGTTTACCTGGAATCGACCGATGATGAGGAAGAAGAAACCACTGCCGGTATTCTGCCTCCGCTTAAGGCCGGTCAAAAGCTAGCGTTAAATGAAGCAGAAGCCATACAACGTTTTTCAAAACATCCTCCCAGGTATACCGAAGCCAGCCTTGTTAAAAAACTGGAGGAGCTGGGCATCGGTCGGCCATCCACCTATGCACCAACCATCAGCACCATCCAAAAGCGTGAATATGTCGTAAAAGAAAGCAAGACAGGGGAAAAGCGTGCATATAATGTGTTGTTACTGAAAAAAAACAGGATTGCCGACAAGGACAAAGAAGAAATAACCGGTGCCGATAAAAACAAGCTTTTCCCGACAGATATCGGGGGTGTGGTAAATAATTTCCTCATGCAGTATTTTACCGAGATCATGGATTACCACTTTACAGCAAGGGTAGAACAAGAGTTTGATGAGGTAGCCGCCGGTAAAAAAGAATGGAACAAGGTTATTCACGAGTTCTACTGGCCTTTTCACCAACAGGTTGAAGTCACTCTGAAAACATCGGAAAAACAAAAGGGACAGCGTTTGCTTGGCAAAGAGCCTTCTTCGGGCAAAAATGTGTATGCAAAGATTGGGCGCTTCGGCTCCATGATTCAGATTGGAGACACGGATGGAGAGGAAAAACCCCGTTTTGCCAGTTTGCGAAAGGACCAAAGTCTGGACAGCATTACGCTGGAAGAAGCGCTGGAGCTTTTCAAACTGCCCCGGGTAGCGGGTCAGTATCAGGGTCATGACATGGTCGCGGCTGTAGGCCGATACGGACCTTATATCAGGCACGACGGTCAGTTTTATTCCATCCCCAAAGAGGAAGATCCGCTGACAATCTCCACGGAGAAGGCCATCGAGGTCATTGAAGAAAAAAAGGAGGCCATGCGCAAGCGTATCATCAAAGAGTTTGATGAAGATGCTGACATACGCGTGATGACCGGTCGTTTCGGGCCTTATGTTACAGATGGCAAAAAGAATTTCAAACTGCCGAAAGGGAAGAAACCCGAAGATTTAACCCTCGAAGACGCAAGAAAAATCATTGAAGACGGAACCTCAGGCAAAAAAAGCCGTAAAACAAAACAAACAACAACCCCAAAAAAGGGGTAACATTAAAAGGTTTTGTCCATTCAATGAATATTGCTGACTTTTTTCAACCGGTAAGTCACAGTCAAGGTCTGTTTTCGGACAAGCCTCACCCTTTAAGCCTGTTAAATGTGGCGGGCATCCACAATCATCCGGACAGGTTTCCTGATCTTGAAAATATGGATATTGCCATTTTGGGCGTACTTGATGACAGAAATGCCCCGGCAAACAAGGGGTGTGCTGCCGGGCCCGATCAGATCAGGCAACATCTGTATCATTTGTTTCAAGGCCCGTTTAAGGCAAAAATTGCAGATCTGGGCAACATCCAGGCAGGAGAAAAAGTCACCGACACGTATGTGGCCGTAAAAGCAGTTATTGCTGAATTGCTTGAAAAACGAATAACCCCTGTGGTCATTGGCGGAGGACAGGATATTACATATGCAGCATACCAGGCTTATGAGTCCCTGGGGCAAATCATAAATATGGTATCAGTGGATGCGCAATTTGATTTGGGACAGGAAAAGAATGAAGCCATCCATCATAAAAATTATCTTGGCCACATTTTGACCCACCAGCCCAACTATTTGTTTCATTTTGCAAACATCGGATACCAGACATATTTTGTTGATCAGGATGCCATCGCTTTGATGGAGCAGCTATATTTCGATGTTTACCGGCTTGGGGTGTTGAGGAATCATTTGGAAGAGGTGGAACCCATTGTCAGAAATGCCGATATGCTAAGCTTTGATTTGTCAGCCATCCGTCAGTCGGATGCCCCCGGCAAATCGCCCGGCAGCCCCAATGGATTGTTTGGCGAAGAAGCTTGTCAAATCGCGCGCTATGCAGGCTTGAGCGACAAGATCAGCTGTGTTGGCTTTTATGAAATGAACCCTTCGCTTGACCATAATGGCCAAACAGCACATCTGGTAGCCCAGATGATATGGTATTTTATTGACGGCTATTATCATCGCACCAACGATTTACCCGACAAACAAACCAAGGACTCCCGAAACTTCATTAAATATGTTGTATCAATCAAAGATTTTCAAAACAAGATCATTTTCTACAAAAGTAAAATCAGCGACCGCTGGTGGATGGAGGTTCCTTGTCCCGAAAGGCTCAAACAAAAGTATGACCGGCATTTTCTGGTAGCTTGTTCTTACAAAGATTACCAGGAGGCATGCCAGAATGAGATTCCGGAAAAATGGTGGCAGGTTTACCAAAAATTTGTCTGACGCCGGCTAAGGTCAAATTATAGCGTTGCGCAATCCGCCGGAGGATAAAAAAAAGTAGTAATTTTGACAAATTCTTTGAAACACCAATATTTCAGATATTTATCCGTTAACATTCAGGGTTTTTGTCAAACGTTAATGTATATGCAACAAAAGTGCATTTTTGCTATCATCCTATTGTCTTTCGTTTCCGGGACAGTCTTTGCGCAGCAGCAGGCCCAGTTTACGCACAATATGTTCAACAATATGGGGATCAATCCGGGACTGGCAGGTATGCGCAACGCAATTTGTGCCACAGGCATTGCCCGGCAGCAATGGGTAGGATTCCGTGACGAGGAGGGAAACCGTTTAAATCCGGAAACCTATAGTTTGAATGTTGACGCACCAATCAGGTTCATCAGAGGTGGTGTGGCTCTTGGTTTTATCCAGGATCAGCTTGGCCCTGAGGCCAGTGTTGGTGTCAGCTTGTCTTATTCATATCATCTCGACATGGGTATGGGCCGGTTGGGCATTGGTGCCAATGTTGGTTTTCTGGACAAAAGAATTGATTTTTCAGGACTTAATCCTCTTGACCCCGGGGATCCTGTGCTGATAGGAGGTGAAGAAAGCACCATTTTTACTGATTTTTCACTGGGTGGATTTTATATGCTTGATGATGAAGCCTGGGCAGGATTGTCATTCACACAATTGCGGCAAGCGCGCGGAGGTTTGGGTGAAAGCAACTTCGGGCTTAAACGCCATGTGTATGCCATGGGAGGATATAACCTGGCTTTGCCAAACAATTCAAGTTATGTTCTAAGCCCGTCGCTTCTCGTAAAAACGGACCTGAATTCCTTCCAGTTTGACATAAACACCCTGGTTACATACAATAACCGTTTTTGGGGTGGCGTTACCTATAGACCTCAGGATGCCGTTGCAGTAATGGTTGGGGTAAAACTTGATCAGATCAGCGTGGGTTATTCATACGATATTACCACATCACCTCTGGGTGCCATGAGACGAAGTTACGGCACTCATGAAATTATGCTGCAATATTGCTTCGATCTTGGTCTGGACAGAATACAGAAAATTCAGCGTAATATTAGATTTTTGTAACTTTGCACATTATTTTTAAAACTATTGCATTGTTTTGCTAAACAGGAATGGAAAACACAATATGGCCATCATAACTGAAACGACCATGAAAAAAATCTTTTTAATTGCTTTGGCTGCGGTATTATTTACCAGCTGTAACTGGCTGGGACGCGGCGACCGGGGTCATCTGGTAGGCGTTCAAAACAGACCGGATGCTTTTTATGCTGACCCTCCCGGGATGGTGTTCATCCCCATGGGAAGCGTTACACTTGGCCCTTCCGATCAGGATATTGCATACACGCAAAATGCAAGGTCGTGGACTGTTTCCCTGCCCGCATTTTATATGGATGAAACAGAAATCACAAACAACCAATACCGCCAGTTTGTGTATTGGGTCAGAGATTCTCTCGCACGTAGCATTCTGGCTGCTACCCTGGATCCGGATTTTGAAATCGATGAAGATGAGTTTGGCGAACCATTGATTCCTCCGCTGCTTAACTGGCGTCCACAAATCCGCTGGGGTGGTGAAGAAGAACGGGTGGTGCTCGAAGAACTTTATCTTCCCGAACAGGAGCGCTTTTTTAGAAGAAGGGAGATTGACACACGATTGCTGGTTTACAGATATTTCACGATTGATCTGCGCAGGGCAGCCAACATTGAGCCCAACGAAAGAAGAAACCTGAACAGGGCAGACCTGATTACACAACATGAAACACATATTTACCCCGATACCCTGGTCTGGATAAGCGACTTTACCTATTCTTACAATGAACCCATGGCCAAACAATATTTCTGGCACCCTTCCTTCGACCATTATCCGGTGGTAGGTGTTAACTGGGTACAGGCACGCGCTTTCAATGTCTGGAGAACCCAATACCTCAACAGCTACCTTGCCAGCCGCAATCAGCCTTTCGCCATGGATTTTGAATTGCCTTCAGAAGCCCAATGGGAATACGCTGCCAGGGGTGGCCTCGATCTAAATCCATATCCCTGGGGTGGACCTTACCTGCGCGATCAGGAAGGTTGTTTCCTTGCCAATTTCAAACCCATGCGGGGCAGGTATGCCGACACAGGCGCCATGTACACCAATATCGCGGGTTTTTACCCACCCAATGATTATGGCCTTTACGACATGGCAGGAAATGTTTCCGAGTGGACGCGCAATGCCTATGACGAATCCTTCTATTATTTCGGCCATGACCTGAGTCCTGACTATCAATATGAATTTAACCCTGATGTTGATCCCCCTGCGCTCAGCAGGAAAGTTGTTCGTGGCGGATCATGGAAAGATATCGGATACTTCCTGCAGGTGAGCACCCGGTCTTATGAATTCCAGGATACGGCCACTTCCTATATCGGATTCCGCAGTGTTCAAACATTCCCGGGTCGCGACAGAGATGATGGCAGAAGGGGTGCATCAAATGTTTATTAATTGTTTTTATTGATTGACCAAGTATTATAAGGAATCTCCTTAAGCTAATAAACGTATTCACAGGATGTTCCAAATGTTCAAATTAAAAAATTGCCACAAATGAAATTTTCACGCAAAAAAGGATGGAAAGTTTTTATGTCCAGGCTCTATGGATGGGGAGCCTCACTGGTGATCATCGGGGCCCTTTTCAAGATCATGCACTGGCCTTTTGCCGATTATGCACTGATTATTGGAATGGGTGTAGAAGCCGTGGTGTTCTTTTTCTCAGCCTTTGAACAGGTGCATGAGGAGCCGGACTGGAGCCTGGTTTATCCTGAGCTGGCCGGACTGGAGTCGGATATTCCACGCGATGATCGCAGGCTTCAGGGCGCTGTTTCCCAACAACATATTACCTTATCTTCGAATCTGGACAAGTTGATGGAACAAGCTGATATTGGACCGGAACTGATCAACAACCTCGGGCGCGGTTTACGCAATCTAAGCGATAACGCGGCCAGGCTGGCAGACCTTTCCAACGCGACTATAGCTACCAATCAATATATCCAGAATATGGAAACCGCCTCGAAGTCGGTACTTGAGCTCAGCCAGTCATACAAAAACAAAGCGGAATATCTCAAGCATGATCTGAGCTTATCGGAGGAATACAACAGCAACCTGAAAAGCTTGGTCGGTTCACTCAACGAAATGAATGACGCATACAGAGATTCTGCACGCAAGGCACAGGATGGAGCCTATGCTTCCGAAAGCCTGACAAAAAATCTATCAGCACTAAATACTGCCTATGAGTTGCAGATGCAAGCGGCCGGTAAACAGGCAGAGTCAGCCCAACGTCACCAGGAAACCATGGGCAGTGTGATTGACGAGCTAAACAATTCAGCCCAAAGATCTAAACTTTTCCAGGCCGAGATGGAACAGCTCACCAAAAATATCCAGGCACTGAACAGCGTATATGGCAATATGCTTTCGGCCATGAATTTCAACATAAATAAATAGTGGCTGAATTTTGTATTCAAAAATTATTCAGCATTTAAATCAGAAATAATTACAGCACAATATGGCAGCTGCTAAACAAACTCCAAGGCAAAGACTGATCGGTCTCATGTACCTGATCTTCCTCGCGCTGATGGCATTGAATGTTTCGGTGGTCGTGTTGGAATCTTTTCCGCTGATCAACAAAAGCATTGAGGAAACCAACAGGAATTTTGAGACAAAGGTAGAAATGGTTTACATCGACTTCGATGTACAAAAAGCTGCACATGGTGAGGAGTTAGTACAACCGTTTTACAATGAGGCCATGCACGTTAAATCACTGGCCGATTCCCTGGTTAATTATATCCGCAGCAAGCGGACGCTAATGATTGCAAACATCAACCGTATTTCTACGGAAGAGGCAGAAGAAATCAATCTTGAGGATCTGCGGCGCCAGGATGATTACAGTTTTTCTTCACGATTCTGGTTGATTGAAAACAATCTTGACCCCACCCAGCGAGCGGGAGGGCCTGGAACGAGGGCTTACATTCTCCGCGACATGATCAGTAATTTCAAACATGAAATAGACAGTATACTGGACATTCACGACCAATCCATCAACTTGGCTCTGGATGTTGAAGGTCCCTTTCAACGTGGCGACCGTAGCTTAAACTGGCAGCAATTTAACTTTGATCGTGTAATCTCTGTTGCTGTTGCTACTAATTTAAGCAGGATTATCACCGAGATCCGCAATGCTGAGTTTGATGCCATCAGCATGTTGTACGACCTGATCCACGCCGGTGAGTTCCGTTTTGACCAGGTAACGGCAAGGGTTGTACCCCAAAGTGAGATTGTTATGACGGGTAGCCGTTATAATGCGGATGTTTTCGTGGCTGCTATAGACACACGGCAGGATCCTGAAATCACTGTTCAGGGAATTGGCCGCATTCCCGTGTCTGGTGGTGTAGGCAGAATCAGCCTGCCGGCCACTTCGGCCGGTACCCGAACGCTGAGGGGTGAAATTACGGTTGTTACACCCGCAGGTGTACGGCAATCATATCCTTTTACTACCCAGTATACCGTTCAGCCTCCAAGTGCCACTGTGTCGGCAACCAATATGAATGTTTTTTATACCAACATCCCAAACCCTGTTTCTATATCTGCTCCCGGGGTTCCTTCCGGAAGTCTCCGGCCGGAAATATCTGCAGGGAATGCAACGCTAACGCGCCAACCTGATGGCACCTTTATTGTTGAAACAAACCAACCACGTCAGAATGTGACCATTGCCGTAAATGCTATGGTGGAAGGACGGATGGAGTTTCTGGATCAAATGGAATTCCGCGTATTTGCCTTACCGCGTCCGGAAGCACGTATTGCAGGTTATGATGGTGGCCGGGTTGACAGACAGGTGCTGCTCAGGGCCGGGGTACTGGAAGCAACCATGGGAGAAGATTTTCTGTTTGCAGGTGTAAACTGGCGTGTGCAATCGTTCGACATGATCACTTTTGTTGCCGGTGAACAAAGATCTGCAAGACAAGCCAACGGCAATGCTTTAACAGAGGAAATGCGGCGTCAGCTGACCGATGCCAGACCGAATCAGCTTGTATATTTCAGGCAGATACGTGCTGTAGGCCCCGGCGGTGAAACAAGGCTCCTTGGAGATTTATCATTTAACATAAACTAACCAAATAATCAGGAGGAACACCCCCATGTCAAAAAATATTTTGCTTTTCTCCATCACGCTGATCTTTCTGGCTCTTGCGGCAACTGCGCAGGAAGAGCGGGAAAGACCCAGAGACAGCTTTTACGATAGAATGTCCGTAGCGGAAAGGAGACCCGTTGAACTGCCCACTGTCCGGGAAGCAGATGTTCTCTGGTCAAAAAGAATCTGGCAATTTATCGATGTCAGAAAAACCATAAACCAGCCACTCTATTTTCCGGAAAGGCCGTCAGGAGGGTACCGAAACCTTATGCAGGTGCTTGAAGACGCAATTCGGGCAGGAGAAATCAGGGCATACGGTGTTGATGACGATTCCTTCGAAAGAGAACCTTTTGACCCGGTGGAACTGTTTGATGATATCCTGGCAAGGGTAGAAGTCATCGTAATTGAAGGTCAGGAAGTTGAAGAAGTAATCCCCTTCCGGTCCACTGAAGTGCTGGTTTTCAGGATTAAGGAAGAATGGTTTGTAGATCAGCGCCGCGGTGTGCTTGATGTGCGCATCATTGGGCTTTCGCCGGCCAGATTGGTTAGGGATGAAGAAACCGGGCAATTCACCGACATACAGGACCCGCTTTTCTGGGTGCCTTTCAAAGAGGTCCGCCCTGCACTCGCCAACGCACCCGTGGTCAACCGCCGCAACGATAAAATGGTGGAAAGCTATGACGACCTTTTCATCCGTCGATTCTTTGATGCAACCATTTACAGGGAAGATCGACCAGACAACCGCGCCATCAGAGAATATATTGACAACCCCATCGACCGGTTGCTGGAAGCCGAACGAATCAAGGAAGAGATCCGAAATTTCGAACTGGACCTTTGGCAACATTAAACTTTATTGCCGTCAAGGAACAATCTGAAACACAATCACGAAATAATTATTGAGAAAAGGGGCCATTAAACAGCCCCTTTTTCTATATCATGTTGGCGGGATTGACCCATTTGTCGAATTCTTCACTCTCCACCAGACCTAGTTTCAGGGCTGCTGCTTTGAGTGTAAGTCCTTCGCTATGAGCAAGCCGGGCAATTTTTGCTGCATTATCATAACCAATATGGGGGTTCAGTGCCGTAACCAACATCAGGGAGTTTTGCAAATGCTTGCTGATTTGTTCAGGGTTGGCTTCTATACCAGCCACACACCTTTCAGTAAAGCTCGCACATGCGTCGGCAAGCAGCCGGGCCGATTGAAGCAGGTTGTAAATCATCATTGGCTTAAAAACATTCAGCTGAAAATGACCATTCATCCCTCCCACGGTTATGGCTGTGTCGTTCCCAACAACTTGCGCTGCAACCATGGTCAACGCCTCAGGCTGCGTCGGGTTCACTTTCCCGGGCATGATGGAGCTACCCGGTTCATTGGCAGGCAGGGTAATTTCGGCAATGCCACAACGGGGACCTGAAGCCAGCATTCGTATATCATTGGCAATCTTCATAAGACTTACGGCGAGGGCCTTCAAAGCACCACTGGTTTTTACAACGGCATCATGGGCTGCCAATGCTTCGAACTTGTTAGGAGCTGTAACAAAAGGCTTGCCTGTAAAGCCCGCTATCTTTTCAGCAACTGCAACATCAAAACCCCCGGGTGCATTAATGCCCGTACCTACTGCCGTTCCACCCAGAGCCAACTCCCGCAAATGGCCCATGCTGTATTTCAACGCCTCTATGCCATGGTCAAGTTGTGACACAAAGCCGGAAAACTCTTGACCCAATGTCAAAGGAGTAGCATCCATCAGATGGGTGCGCCCGATTTTTACCTGGTTCTGAAAAGATATCGCTTTTGTCTTCAAGGCATCCCTTAGGCCGGCCAAAGCAGGAAGTGTCATATCATCAATGACTCCGTAAGCAGCAATATGCATGGCTGTCGGAAAAGTGTCGTTTGAGGACTGAGACTTATTAACATGATCGTTAGGATGCACTTTTTTGTACTTATCGTCAATATTGCCGCCCATGATCTCGTGTGCCCTGTTGGCAACAACTTCATTCACATTCATGTTGCTCTGGGTGCCACTACCTGTTTGCCATACAACTAAAGGGAAATGATCGTCCAACCGGCCGTTAAGGATGTCATCACAAGCCTGCACGATGGGTTGCATCAAGTCTTCAGGCAAAACACCCAGTTCGTGATTCACAATGGCAGCTGCTTTTTTCAAAATGCCAAAAGCATGAATCACCTCACCGGGCATTTTTTCCTCACCGATTGGAAAGTTTTCAATAGCCCTTTGGGTTTGCGGACCCCAGTATTTGTCCGCAGGAATTTCCACAGGACCTAAAGTATCATTATCTATCCTGAAATTTTTTTTCATCTTTCTTTGGCGTTATTGTTCCAGAGGTGGTGAAAACGGGTTTTTATACCACCATTTTTGTTAGCCAAACAAATGATGATCTGTATATGTTCAGAATACGATTTATCCCATACTGTAAAAGTCGTTGCCTTTATCATCAACAAGGATAAAGGCGGGGAATTTCTCCACCCGAATCCTGTAGATGGCTTCCATTCCAAGCTCGGGGTATTCCAGCAGTTCCACTTCTTTGATGTTTTCCTGTGCCAGTATGGCTGCGGGACCGCCAATACTTCCCAGATAGAAGCCGCCATGCTTTTTACATGCGTCTGTCACAGCCTGGCTGCGGTTCCCTTTTGCGATCATCACCAGGCTGCCGCCGTTTTCCTGGAACAAGTCCACATAAGAGTCCATCCTCCCGGCGGTGGTGGGGCCGAATGAGCCGGAAGCCATTCCTTCGGGAGTTTTTGCAGGTCCGGCATAATAAATGGGGTGATCTTTGATGTACTGGGGTAATCCTTCGCCTGCATCCAGTTTTTCTTTCAATTTTGCGTGTGCAATATCACGCCCGACGATGATGGTCCCATTCAGCGAAAGCCGGGTGCCCACAGGGTGCTTTGTCAATTCGGCCAGAATGTCAGTCATGGGCTTATCCAGGTCAATTTCCACAGCACCGGCGTTATCGTCTTTTTGGCGGTAAGCTTCCGGAATAAAGCGAGCCGGGTTATCTTCCAGTTTTTCTATCCATATTCCATCTTTATTGATTCTGGCTTTGATGTTCCTGTCGGCAGCACAAGATACGCCCATGCCCACCGGACAGGATGCGCCATGTCTTGGAAGGCGAATCACGCGGATATCCAGTGCAAAGTATTTACCTCCGAATTGTGCACCGATGCCCAGCTTATAGGCTGCATCCAGTACCTTTTGTTCCATTTCCTTATCCCTGAAAGCCCTTCCTCCTTCGTTGCCCGTCTCAGGTAAATCATCCAGATATTTCGCGCTGGCCAGCTTAACGGTTTTGAGGGTTGATTCGGCGGAAGTGCCCCCCACTACAAAGGCTACGTGATAAGGCGGACATGCAGCTGTACCCAGGCTTTTAAGCTTATCGACCAGGAAAGCTTCCAGTTTTTCAGGATTCAACAAAGCCTTGGTTTGCTGGTAAAGGGCTGTTTTATTGGCCGACCCGCCTCCCTTAGCAACAAATAAAAAGTTGTACTCATCCCCATCCACTGCAGCAATGTCGATCTGCGCAGGCAGGTTTGTACCGGAGTTTTTCTCTTTATACATATCGAGGGGAATGGTTTGAGAATACCTCAGACTTTCATTGGTGTACACATTGTAAACACCTTTTGATAAGGCAACGGCATCACCTCCGCCGGTCCATACCTGTTGACCTTTTTTTCCAACGATGGTGGCCGTACCGGTATCCTGGCAGAAAGGGAGCACGCCTTTCGCAGAAATTTCCGCGTTTCGCAGCATGGTGAGTGCTACGTACTTGTCATTGTCACTTGCCTCGGGATCATCAAGGATGGCGGCAACTTGTTTCACATGCCCGGTTCGGAGCATAAAGGAAGCATCAAATAATGCCTGTTGCGCCAATTTGGTAAGCCCCTCGGGGGCTATCCGCAATATCTGTTTCCCATCAAAAGTGTCCAAAGACACATGATCACGGGTAAGTAAATAATACGCTGTTTTGTCTTCAGCTAATGGAAAAGGATCCTGGTAAGAAAAGTCCGGTGTTTTCATAACAATAGGTTTAGGGGTGAATGAGTTCCGAAATATACAATAATTCGATCAAGCTTCAAAAAAAAACTACACGGTTTTAACCAACTACCTGTGCCCCGCTGCCACCATTCCGGTTTTTGTCTTTGCAAAATGGTGAAAACGTTTATTTTTCTGCCTTTCATGATGTTGACAAACAAGGGATAGCGAGAGGATATGCCGGATTTGTTGTATCTTTGCGCGTTATGGAAACAATGAGACAAAATCGGATCTCCCGGCTCATACAGAAAGATTTGGGGGAAATACTGCAAATAGCTGGCAGGGACTGGTTTCCCGGTACCCTGATCACTGTTACCAAGGTTTATGTTACAACAGACCTTTCTATTGCCAGGGTATATTTGAGCGTTTTCGGGAAAGACGCCGGCGACATACTCAAGCAAGTGGATATGCGGAACAAGGAAATCCGAAAGCAACTGGGAGCCAGGGTTAAAAATCAGCTGCGACAGGTGCCGGACTTGCGTTTTTTCATTGATGACAGCCTGGACTATATAGACAACATTGAAAAACTGTTGAAACCTTAGGCGTATCCGCATGCAATACGATCCGATCAAGAAATTGCTTGGCAATATTTTCAACAAACGGCCACTGACCCGCAAACTGTTTTATGGCATGCTGGACATCCTCTTGCTTCGCACATGGCATATCCACCTGGCAATCAGACAATTTGCCCGCCAAAATGCAGAGGCAGATGATATCCGGGTTCTGGATGCGGGAAGCGGTCTTGGGCAATATAGCTGGTATGTTGCCCGAAAATATCCAAAATGGCATATTGAAGCCCTCGACATTAAAAAAGAGGAAATTGAGAGTTGCCGGCGTTTTTTTAAAAGTGAAGGAAAAACCAATGTCCGTTTTGTGCATGGCGATCTTTTACATTTTGTTGAAGCAGATAAATTTGATCTTATCCTCTCGGTGGATGTGATGGAGCATATCGAAAACGACCGCCTGGTGTTCAGTAACTTTTTCCGCGCGCTGAAACCGGGTGGTATGTTGCTGGTCAGCACGCCTTCCGACCGCGGAGGCAGTGATGTGCGGCAATCGGAGGATGATTCCTTTATCGAAGAACATGTCAGGGATGGTTATTCCATCCATGAAATTGATGAAAAACTAAAGAAAGCCGGTTTCAACAAATCGGCTATTACCTATACCTACGGCAGGCCGGGCAGCATAGCATGGCGCTTGTCCATGAAATACCCGCTGCTCATGCTGAGCATGTCAAAAGCTTTTTTGTTGTTACTTCCGGTCTATTACCTGTTCACAATGCCGGTTGTATTGATTCTGCATTTGGCAGATGTTAAAACCAGACACCAAACCGGCACGGGTTTAATGGTAAAAGCCTGGAAATAACTTTTAAAACGATCCCATGCGCTTCCCCTTATACATAGCCTGGCGTTACCTCTTTGCAAAAAAGACACACACTGCCATCAACACGATTACCATGGTTTCGGTTGTGGGTGTTGCCGTGGGAAGTATGGCACTTGTTGTGGTGCTCTCCGTTTTCAACGGTTTCGAAAAACTGATCCTTTCCATGTTCAATGCTTTTCATGCCGACATTGAGATCACAGTGGCAGAGGGAAAGACTTTTTCAATGGAAACCTTTCCGCTGGAAGAGCTGGTGAACTTACCGGGTGTGGCGAATTACAGTGAAGTCCTGGAAGAAATGGGAATGGTAGTGTATCAGGACAGACAGCATCTGGCCAGACTTCGCGGCGTGGATGAAACCTATCGCTTCGTGACCGGCATCGATACCATGCTGATCAAAGGTGAGTTCATACTTACAGAGAATGACCGGAATTTCATGGTGCCAGGACAAGGTGTTTATATTGTTCTTAATGCAAACATCAACGACTATTTAAATCCTATCGATATTTACGTGCCCCGGCGGGGTCGTACCACCGGACTTCATCCTTCGCAGGCTTTCCGCTCCCTATCAGTCTTTCCCACCGGTGTATTCGCTGTTCAGACAGAATACGACATGGAATACATAATTGTACCCTTGCGCATGATGCGCCGGTTGCTCGATTACGATACAGAAGTTACATCAATTGTACTACGTATCGACCCGCAACACAATCACCTTAGGATACAAAGAATCATTCAGGAAATAACCGGTCCGGAATATGTGGTTAGAAACAGGTTGCAGCAACAGGATTTTCTTTACCGGGTTATGCGTTCTGAACGTTGGGCTATTTTCTTCATATTGACTTTTATTTTGATCATTGCAGCCTTCAATATCACCGGGTCCCTTTCCATGCTGGTGATTGAAAAGAGGCGCGACATTGCAGTGTTAAGGAGCATGGGGGCCGGTAAACCTTTGATAAACAAGATATTTTTACTGGAAGGAATATTGATCAGTATAGCCGGAGGTCTTGGAGGAATACTCTTTGGTGGGCTGATATCATGGCTACAAATGAGATATGGGTTTATTTCCCTGCAGGCAGAAGGCGTTTTCATCATGGATGCCTATCCGGTATTTGTGAAATGGACCGACTTGCTACTGGTAAAACTGACTGTTTTTTGTATCGGGATGGTGGCCGCCCTCATCCCGGTCAAAAACATCTGGCGAAAAGCTGAACGTCCGCCCCATTGAAAAATCATTACCGGCCTTATGTCAGCCCGATCGCGGCAATACCCCTAATTACAACCATCACCGGATAACAGCCCCCAGTGTTTTTTCATATGACCTGGTGAGCTTATCCATGATCTTATCAATCTCTTTGTCGGTAAGGGTCTTATTGTTGTCTTGAAAGGTAAAGCTTACCGCATAGGATTTTTTCTGCTTTCCAAGCTTAGCTTCATCCTCGTAAACATCAAAAAGATTTACTTCCTTCAGGATTCTCTTTTCTGTTTGACGTGCAATGTTTTCAATTTCCACAAAAGATATCTTTTTATCTATCAGCAACGCCAGGTCCCTCCTAACCTCCGGGAACCTGGGTACATCCCGGTAGGTCAGACTCTGTTCTGCCGATACCGCAATCAGGGCTTCCCACTCTATCATACCATAAAAAACCTTATCCTTGACATCCATGCTCCCCAGTAATTTTTTGGAAAGCAGTCCGAGGCGGGCAAGATGGGTTTTCTCTACATATACATCCATCCCATATGCGAAACGATCATTTCCGGAAACTTCCTCAACACGCAACATTTCAGGATCTATACCTAAACGCTGCAGTATAGCATATGCCGCATTTTTCAAGTCAAAAAAGCTAATACTCTGTTCGGGTTCACTCCACGACTCCGGTTGTCTCTTTCCTGTAAGGAAAAATGCGAGCACCATTCGTTCGCTGTAAGCGTCAAGCGGGTTTTCCCGCTCTTGCATCCGTTTTTTCAGATAGATGTTTCCAAATTCGTAAAGCTTCATGTTCTGAACCTTACGGTTCTGATTGTATGCAATGGTTTCCAGTCCTCCGAAAAGAAGCGTTTGTCGCATCACATTCAGATCCTGGCTCAATGGGTTTTGAATCACGACCGATGCTTCAGGGTCAAACCCCATGTTTTCGTAATAGGCTCCCTTCGTGAGTGAGTTATTCATTATTTCCGTGAATCCCCTGGCTGCGAGCATATCGGACACAATGTTCTGAAGGCTTTCTTTGTCAGGCTTTGGGGATATTACGATGGATGAATGCATTTTTGACGGGATATCCACATTGTTGTAGCCATATATACGCAGGATTTCCTCCACAACGTCGGCATCCCGGGTCACATCCACACGGTAAAGGGGAACGGCCAGTTTCACCGATTCCTTTTTACTTTCCAAAATGCTGAAATCAAGGTCCTCCAGTATACCTAAAACTTCATCTGCCGGTATTTTTTTCCCGATAAGTGTTTGCACCCTGCTGAATCCAAGTTCCAGTTCAACCGGTTTTTTCTTAATGGGATATACATCATGTACATTGGAAGATATTTGTCCTCCGGCAACCTCTTTGATCATGAGGGCTGCTCTCTTCAGCGCATAAATTGTCATATTCGGATCTGAGCCTCTTTCAAAACGAAAAGAGGCATCGGTTTTTATACCGTGATGTTTGGAAGACCGCCTGATGGTAAGCGGGTCAAAACAGGCACTTTCCAGGAAGATGCGGCTCGTGTTTTCTGTTACTCCCGATTCGATGCCGCCAAGGATTCCTCCCATACACATTGGCGTGCTGTCATTGCAGATCATGAGATCGTTACCTGTAAGCTCCAGCTTTTCCTTATCCAGTGTTTCAAAAATGGTTCCCGGGGGAGATTTTTTTACAACTACTTTGCCTCCATCTATGGCATCTGCATCAAATGCATGCAGGGGCTGACCAAGTTCATGGAGAACAAAATTTGTAATGTCCACAACATTATTAATGGGTTTCAGGCCGATGGACTGAAGCCTGTTTTTCAACCAGTCGGGTGATTCGCTTACACGTAAACCTTTAATTGTCAAACTGCTATATCTAGGGCAAGCATCGGGGTCTTCAACGAAAACCGGTATAGGCAGATCATTGTTGTCGGCAACGAAAGATGATATATCGGGCATACGGATGTTAACCTCTTTCTTTTTCTTCTGATGATTCACCACTGCCATTACATCTCTGGCCACACCAATATGTGAGGCGGCGTCGATACGGTTGGGCGTCAGACCAATCTCATATACCCAATCCCGGGCAACATTGAAATAGTCGGCAGCAGACATACCTGTTGGGGCCTGATCGGGCAATACCATGATGCCATCGTGGGAGGATCCAAGCCCGAGCTCATCTTCAGCGCAGATCATTCCCTCAGAAACTTCTCCGCGAATTTTTGTTTTTTTGATGGAAAATTCTCCTTGGGGTGTATAGAGAGTGGCTCCGGTTAATGCCACCAGAACTTTTTGACCCTCAGCCACATTTGGTGCACCGCACACAATCGGCAAAGGATTATCACCTCCTCCGACATCTACCAGGGTAAGCGTAAGCTTATCGGCGTTGGGATGCGGGTGACAGCTAATCACTTCGCCGATAACAACGCCTTTCAAACCACCGCGAATGCTTTCAAAACGATCAAGGCTTTCTACTTCCAAACCGCTATCAGTGAGCAAAACTGCCAGCTCTTCAGGGCTGCCGGGATAATC
The DNA here is from genome assembly GCA_007695305.1 of Bacteroidia bacterium. Lineage (GTDB taxonomy): Bacteria > Bacteroidota > Bacteroidia > Bacteroidales > UBA7960 > PUPG01. Next base: position 64,412 of record REEA01000109.1, on the reverse strand, counting down.
AATATATTCTTTTAACCAGTTGTAAGAAATCTTCATCAGAAATGATTTTATGAATGATAATAAATGGAAGAATGCCTTTACCAGTAAGATGGCTTATGCATCCATCCAAATGACTTAAGGGAATAATCAACGCAATTCAATGGCCGTTTCTCCCAGTCGGTAATCGTCGGTAAACAAAGAAATAGAATACAATCCCGGCTCAAACTCATCTATCCGTTGCCATGTAAGACATTTGTTTTTTACGCTGTTTTCATAATAAAATGAGTCTTTTACTGAGAATTGCAGGGTGTCTCCCTGGTGGATGAATGCATGGGAAAAATCATCGCTGACCCTTAATATATTTCCTTCCGGATCAGCAACACGCATATAGGCATTATATTCACCCGGTGGCGTGACGGGGTTTTCCGCGATGAGGAAGCAAACACGCAGTTGCTCCACACGTCTTGCCCTGTCGGTTTCATTTTCACGGCCACGGCCACGTAACATAAAAGGTGTAACCTCTATTTGATAGGCACGCAGTGTTGCCGCTTCTTCCACCTTTGATGCCAGGATTTCTTTATCCTGCGATAATTCCATGCTGCGTCGCTGAACCTGTTGTATCTCTTCACGCATCTGGATATTCTCTGCTGTCAGTTGCTGTGTAACGACATACAGGCTATCTATTTCCTTTACATAGCTTTGGGTAACTTCTCTTAACAGATTAAGCTGACGGCGAATCCGATAATAATCGGCTTGTCTTGCTATGAGATCCTGAATCTCACGGGCACTGGCCTGTATGATGCTGTCCTTATCAGTCAGAATTTCATCATACTCCCTTTTTGCCGAATAATATTCATCAAGCACGGAGTCAAGCTCATGTTGCAATGCCAGGTTTCGTTCTGCTGCAACCTCCCGTTCAAATGTCATCTCCCTCAACGACTGCCTGCTGCTATACCATAATACGGCCAACACTGCAATAAACAGAGCCAATACCACAATGGTGACACGGTATGGCATGACATTGTTTTTCCCTGCTTGCTGCGGGATTTCCTGTTTTTCCGGATTTTCCTGTTTTTCCATAATTGTATTTTCACTGAAATGTTATTATTTCCTTTTAGATTAAACACGCTATTCAAAGACTATGCTGCACCAAAACACCGGGCTTCAAAAAGAAAACATTGTTTTGCATATATTATTTAGTGTTTTGTTTTTATTTTTTTTATTTTTGTAATAAAAATAAAAAGATGTGCATCTGTAAGCTTTTGCCCTGCAAATTTATATAATTTTCATTGATAATTATGAATAAGCGGTTAATTGGGTTGTTGCAGCAACTGAATGATTTTGTATCGCTCGTCTATCCGGAAACTTGCTGTGCATGCAAAAGCCTGCTGGCTGATGGCGAGCGGCATTTGTGTATTTACTGTATACACGGACTGCCTAAAACAGATTTTTTTCGCTACAAGGAAAATCAGCTTAGCCGGATTTTTTGGGGAAGGATGCGTCTTGAAACCGGAACATCCCTGTTATATTTTCAAAAAGGGGGAAAAGTTCAGCGGGTAATACATCAGTTCAAATACAAAGGCAACACCGATCTGGGTTTTTATTTGGGCACAATGCTGGGTTTAAGCCTGCAGCATGCCGAGTTATATGCGGATCTGGATCTTATAGTACCCGTGCCACTACATCCGGCCAGGGAAAGCAAAAGAGGATTTAATCAAAGCAGGGTCATAAGCGATGGGATTTCTCACGTGCTTTCTATCCCCTGCCCTGGCAATTTACTTGTCCGCAGGGAGTATACATCAACACAGACAAAAAAATCGCGTTTCAGGCGGTGGGAAAATGTATCGGCTGTTTTTGATATTCCGGACGCCGGGGTGATTGAAGGAAAAAATATTTTGCTTGTGGATGACGTTGTTACCACCGGGTCAACGCTGGAAGCTTGCGGGCAGCGTTTGCTGGAGATACCGGGAACAAAACTGTGGATCGCCACCCTGGCCATCACAGCATAGTTGTCAAAGCCGGCCTGCCAAAACAGCCGCCAGCCGGTGACGCTCCACCCGGCCTTTCACATTAAAAAGCTCAACATATACTGCATATATGCCAATGGAAGCTTTCTCTCCCGCATTTGTTGAACCATCCCACGAGAAGGCTCCGGAGGTGGAAAGCAATACCCCGCTTGCCAGGGTTTTTACTTCTCTGCCCCTTTGATCAAAAATTCGGACATTGGCCACAAAACCCGGCTCTTCCAACTGGTAATATATGTGTAAAACATCGTCGATACCGCTTCCATCAGGTGAAAATATTTTGGGCTCAAGATGAAGGTTGGCGAATACCGTTTCATGTTGCGAATTATACTGGGAGTTTCGATAACCCGGTGTGCCATAGCCCACCGCCGAAGCCGCAGAATGCCAGCTTGACTCATCTGCTGAACGACGGTCAGGGTGAATCCTTTCCAGCGCAACACCTTTATTGTTGGCAAAAAAAGGAAGATGCATCCGTTCGTTATATACAACTTTGTCGATAATAACATGACCCCTTGTCGCCAACACAACAACACCATCGGCGTTGGTCATGCGCGGCATCCCCTGAAGCTCCCAAAACCTTTCCGTTTTACCAAACGGGAAGGTTTTGCTTACTGCGGCTGTATCATTGGTGAGCAAGAGATAGTCGCCGGGAAACAACAAATAGCTTTCTTCACTGACATACCGAACCGTAATCAGCGAATGTGTGAGTGTATCAAATGAGGCCAGTAACAGATCAAACAAGTCAACAGTCATTGCAGAACGGTTATACAACTCAACATATCGTGCCCCTCCTTCAGGGGGGTTAAAGAGAATTTCGTTAATGACGATGTCATCAGGAACTGCTGAACCGGGTACGGCAAGCCTGGTGGTATTGTTCCTGATGGTATTTCCTGCGCAATCAACAAGTAAATCGCTAACCGTAAGCTCATAGATTATGTTTGGTTGCAGCGATTGCCCCAGGGTGAGCTGCACACTTGAAAATTCCGGAAAAACTGGTATAGCATCAATAGGGTTACCTGCATGATGATCAATCGAATAAAGGGAGGTGTCGCGAAGAAGATCTTCTTCCATGGGTTCGGAAAAGTGCAACATGACCGTTACCGAATCGAGCACCCCTGCCCTTACCAGATCAGGCCTAACCGTATTGGGGTTCCCGGCCCTTATGGAGTTGGTGATGCCGGGACTGCCTCCCCGCACATCATTGGATGCCCTCCAGTTTTCGGCACCCTGGCAAAAATTGTAAGGGTCAATTTTTTCCAGTGACCAGCCACCCACTGATTTAGCCTGATCACGATACCAGCGGTCAGAGTATCTGACGTATGACACCATTTCACCCAATTGATCCCTTAGAACCAATAAGGTGCCGCCTATGGTAAATGCGTTAGCCGACAAACCCGGTATAGCTGCAATATTGCCATAATGGGCCAGAAAAGGCAAGGCCTCTTCCGTTGTTAAAACAAGGTAACCCGCGGGTAAAATAACCGCTTCCGGGATCTCACGAATGGTGGTCCCATGCTTCAAGGTCCAGCCTTCAAGATTAATGGGTATATCTGTGGTGTTGTATAACTCCACCCAGTCGTGTGGTGGCAGCCCGACCACCGGTCTGCTGTTAGCCATAATCTCATTGAAAACCACATCGAAACGGTTTGACGCATAGTACACAAAATATCCAAGATAAGGCGCCATCTCCTGCCCGTCAACGCTTTGTACACCACTGATCTCAATGTGATATAACTGGTTTAATTCGAACGCTTCCACAAAAAGCAGCCTGACCACATTGGGGAAGTCCGGATCTTTGGACGCAATGAGTGGATGCCCGACACCCCGGTCAACAAAATAGTTGGAAATTTGTGTGGCAGACTCTGTGTTTACCACCCGGTTAAAGACCACATCCAGGCTTGTGGGGGAATCAACGATAATTCGCTCTACCTGCGGCGGATCTTCCGGCAATATGTCCCCGACACGGAAGTCGTCAAAATAAAATCTTCTGCTGTTGCTTGCAGTATAGGTACATCTTACCCCAAACCATGAAGTACCGGTGATAATGTTATCAAAAACCGACCCCTGCGGCAAAAACATATTTCCCCCGGAAGGATCGGCATAAAAAGCCCAGTTGCCCACTCCGTCGCGAATCACCCTGATCCGCAATATGTTGTTGGTGCCCGATGCCAGGTTCATACTACCCGTCATCAATAACACAGTTTCTTCACCTTGCTGCCGGTAAAAAAACAAACGCTTCATGTCCCCACCCGTTTTTCCAACCTGAATAAAGTAACCATCCAACGGGCCTGATAAATCTGCTTCATTGCTTGCCAGGTAAACCCTGGAATGGTTGTTGTCTGATGGAGTAAACGCCATGCGTACCCAAAAATCCCACTGTGTGTTAATAATTATCTGGCTTTCTGTAGAAAGCCAGGCCATCCCTGCATCATCATCGAATAACCGCAACATGCCATTGTCAACAACAAACAACTCATGATCGCCCACCCAGGGCGGGTCTTCAGTAAAGTTGCCGTTGCTGAAGTCATCCACAAATTGGGCACTAATGATCATCGGGACAAATAATAAAACAAAATGAATGTTTTTTAATTTCATCACTTATTTTTTTATGATATAAAATTATGTCTTTTTTTTGATTCAGAGATTGACTATTTTTGGAAAAGATTGCAAATGGTTTAAAACATATTTTTTATGGTAGTAGCATTGATTGGAGCCACAGGGCTGGTGGGTGAAGTAATGATGCGTGTGTTGGAAGAGCGCAAGTTGGAGCTAACAGGCTTCATCCCATGCGCATCGGAGCGGTCTGTCGGGCGTGAGTTGGTCTTTAGGGGCAAAACATATACTGTTGCAGGTGTTGAGCAGGCCTTAACGGCATCACCGGGGATAGCGATTTTTTCAGCGGGTGCATCAACATCCCTGCGTTATGCGAGGGCTTTTGCCGAACGAGGCTGGTTTGTCATTGACAATTCATCGGCATGGCGAGGAGATCCGGAAGTGCCGCTGGTGGTGCCCGAAGTAAATGCAGCAAGCCTCCGGGCATCTGCGAAGATCATTGCCAACCCCAACTGCAGCACCATCCAGTTGGTTGTTGCACTGGCACCCATTCACAGAACCTACGGGATAAAAAGACTGGTTATTTCAACCTACCAGTCAGTTACGGGAACCGGGGCAAAAGCGGTGGCACAATTGCAAAATGAGCGCCAGGGAAAGCAAGGAGAAATGGCGTATCCTTATCCTATTGATCTGAATTGTTTTCCCCATGGCGGTGCTTTTCTTGATAATGCTTACACGGCAGAAGAGATGAAACTGGTAACTGAAACCAGGAAGATTTTGAACGCACCTGATCTGCAAATAACGGCCACCGTTGTGCGCATTCCGGTTTTGGGCGGACATTCCGAAGCAGTAAACATTGAACTGAAGAATGATTTTGTGCTTGCCGACATCCTGGAGTTGCTTGAAAAAGCCGAAGGAGTTGTTGTACGGGATGATCCTGCCGGCAACATTTATCCCATGCCAAAATATGCAGAAGGGAAAGATGAGGTTTTCGTGGGCAGAATCCGCAGGGATGTTTCGGTTCCATTTGGGATGGATATGTGGATCGTTGCCGACAATTTGCGCAAGGGAGCGGCTACCAATGCCGTCCAAATTGCCGAACATATCATGAAACGCGGGTGGGTGTCTTCAATGTAGAACACCCCAAAGGCCCTGTCTCGTTGACTGGGTATCAATGCCTGTCTGTCCTGCGTTTTGATATTTTTTTTACCTTTGCATCTTCCAAAAAAACAAGACAACGACACATTTCAATTGGCCAATTATCAAAAGAAAGAATGGCTGGCGGTGGTTAATCCCAATGCCGGCATAGGAAAAGCGGGCAGGGACTGGGGCAAAATATCCGGTCTCCTGGAAAAGCATGGTTTTGCTTACCGTGCTGTTTTTACCGAAAGGCCAATGCACGCCTGCGAGCTTGTGTTGGAGAGCATGGCGGAAGGGTACAGGAATTTCATCGCCGTTGGGGGTGACGGTACCATGAATGAGGTGGTGAATGGCATTTTTAGGCAGAAAGAATGGCCCACAAAAGGCTTTACCGTGGGTATGATATCGGTTGGAACCGGCAACGACTGGGTCAGAACCTATAACATTCCCACCAATTATGAGCAGTCTGTACTGATACTGAAACAGCATGAAACCATGCTTCAGGATGTTGGTATTGTAAGGTACTATAACAATAACAGACAGCTCTCCCGTTTTTTTGTCAATGTCGCCGGCCTTGGTTTTGACGGGCTGGTAGCCAAAAAAACCAATGCCGACAAAACCCGTGGGCGGGGAAATCCTTTTCTCTACCTGGTGAACCTCGTCGGGTCCCTGTTTTCTTACAAGTCTTGTCAAACCAAATTGATCATTGACGGGATTGAGTTAACAGAAAAGGTTTTCAGTATCGGGGTTGGTATTGGAAAATATAATGGCGGTGGGATGAAACAAACACCTGACGCCAAAACAGACGATGGCCTGTTCGATCTTACAATGATCAAAGACCTGAGCAAATGGTCGGTTATTACCAATGTGCGCAGGCTATACGACGGAACCATTAAAAAACATAAGAGGGTGGAAAGCTTTACGGGCAAAACCATACGGATCGAATGTGAGTCTCCCTTGCTCCTGGAAGCAGATGGAGAGTCGCTCGGACATGCTCCCATTGCTTTTGAAATCCTCCCAAGAAGTCTGAGGGTTGTGGTAAACGCAGACAAAGGCGGTTCAGCATGAAAACCGCCGAATACTGTTTTGGACTAAAAAATCAACCGAATCACATAGTATGATCATAATCATTCAATCATAATAAAATCTAATAATGAACAAAGGGGAAGACAGATTTAAAAAGATCATCGCGCATTGCAAAGAATATGGGTTCATTTTTCCATCCAGCGAAATCTATGACGGATTAAGTGCTGTGTATGATTACGGACAAAACGGCGCCGAGCTGAAAAATAACATCAAGGATTACTGGTGGAGATCCATGGTTCAGTACCATGAAAACATTGTTGGCCTGGATGCTGCCATTTTTATGCACCCAACTGTTTGGAAGGCTAGCGGGCACGTTGATGCTTTCAATGACCCGCTCATCGATAACAAGGATTCCAAAAAAAGATACCGTGCAGACGTCCTGATTGAAGACCATATTGCCAAACTGGAAGAAAAAATCAACAAGGAGGTCCAAAAAGCGGCGAAGCGATTTGGCGACACGTTTGATGAAAAAATGTTCCGGGAAACCAATCCCCGTGTACAGGCTAATATTCAAAAAATCAATGATATAAATGTCCGTTTTGTGCCAGCCATGGAAAATGGCCACTTAAACGACCTGAAAGCTCTGATCGAAGAGTTGGAAATTGCCTGTCCGGTGTCCGGTTCGCGAAACTGGACAGACGTGCGTCAGTTTAATCTGATGTTCAGCACCAAAATGGGATCGGCCAGCGACGGCGCTTCTCTCGTGTATCTCAGGCCCGAGACAGCCCAGGGTATATTTGTTAACTACCTTAATGTCCAAAAAACAGGGCGAATGAAGCTCCCTTTTGGAATAGCACAAATTGGGAAGGCTTTCCGCAATGAGATTGTTGCTCGCCAGTTTATTTTTCGGATGCGGGAGTTTGAACAAATGGAAATGCAGTATTTTGTCAAACCCGGACTGGAAAAAGAGTGGTTTGAATACTGGAAGGAGGAAAGGATGCGCTGGCACCTGGCTTTGGGCATTCCAAAGGAAATGTTTCGCATACACGACCACGACAAGCTGGCCCATTATGCCAATGCTGCAGTGGACATTGAATTCGATTTTCCGTTTGGTTTCAAGGAGATCGAAGGGATTCATTCGCGCACAGATTTTGACCTGGGTGCACACCAGAAGTTTAGTGGAAAGAAGCTTCAGTATTTTGATCCTGACACCAATGAAAGCTACACTCCTTATGTGGTGGAAACATCCATAGGACTTGACCGAATGTTCCTGGCTGTTATCAGCTGCGCCTTCACGGAAGAAAAGCTGGAAGACGGCTCTGAACGGGTGGTTATGAATATTCCTCCGGCACTGGCACCAACAAAAATTGCTGTTTTGCCCCTCATGAAAAAAGATGGCCTGCCCGAAAAAGGCCGGGAATTATTTGATCGCCTTAAATATGACTTTCTTTGCCAGTATGAAGACAAAGATGCCATTGGCAGGCGGTACCGAAGGCAGGATGCCATCGGAACACCCTATTGTATCACTATCGATCACCAAACCCTGGAAGACAACACGGTGACGATCAGGGAAAGGGACAGCATGCAGCAGGAACGCATCCCTGCCGAAAATGTGTCAAAAGTCGTTTCAGCAAGGATTTCTTTTAAACCAAAGTAATTCAGTCATTGCCGATTATTAATTGTGTTTTGAAATATGTGTGTGCATGTTTCGGGGTTGATTTACTTCTCTGTAAATATTACCGGGGCTTTTGGACTCCCCAACCTTGCTTTTATCAAACAAGAATCATTATTTCCCGTTTATCTTGTATAATTCCTTAAGCTGTTGTAAGTTTGATGCAAGAAAAATACTGTCATCATGACATTGAAAGAGATAAAAGCCCCTGTTGAGGAGCATGTAAACATATTTGAATCCCGTTTCAGGGATTCCATGAAAAGCCAGGTATCTCTTCTTGACAAAATCACACGCTACATTGTCAGAAGAAAGGGCAAACAGATTCGCCCGTTGTTTGTGTTTTTCTCGGCGGGTTTGTTTGGAGAAATTTCCGAGCGCACATATCGTGCCGCTTCGTTGATCGAACTCCTGCATACAGCTACCCTCATTCATGACGATGTGGTGGATGATTCCAACGAGCGACGGGGTTTCTTCTCGCTTAACGCCTTGTGGAAAAACAAAATATCCGTCCTCGTAGGTGATTACCTCCTTTCAAGGGGGTTATTGTTATCGCTTGAGCATGATGACTTTGATCTTTTGAAGATCGTGACAAACTCGGTAAAAGAAATGAGTGAGGGTGAACTGATGCAGATTGAAAAAGCGCGCAGCCTGGATGTTGACGAGGACATATATTTTGAGATCATCAGAAAAAAAACAGCCTCATTAATTGCATCCTGCCTCGCTTGCGGTGCTGCTTCTGCGCGTGCTTCCCATGAGGATGTTATGCACATGCACCTGATTGGTGAAAAAGCAGGGATTGCCTTTCAGATCAAAGACGACATACTGGACTTTGAAACCGGCACAGCCAAGGGAAAACCATCGGGTACGGACATCAAGGAACAAAAACTTACCCTCCCGCTTATTTATTTGATCAAACATGCATCATATAATGAAAGGAGAAAAATCATCAACATCATCAAAAACCACAATCAGGATCCTGTCAGGGTGAATGAATTAATGGAACTGGTGAATGAAAAAGGTGGCATAGATTACGCGCGGGATTATATGAATCTTTACAAGGATCAGGCTTTGGAATTGCTGCAGTCAATGCCGGATGTCCCGGCAAGGGAATCGCTGAAACAGCTGATTGAGTTTACAGTCAGGAGAGAATTATAACACCTTCTTTAGCCATAAATTCTTTAATACTGTCCGGCAATTATTTTGAGTTTTTCTTCTACAATGGCTGCGTGGGAACGGATGTGGGTATAAAACATCACATGCAGTTTTAACACGCCATCTTTTCCTTTTATCACTGTTATATCAGGTACGGGAAGCAGCACCCATGGCATGGCTATCAGATTTTCCCTTATTCGTTTTCTTAGCTCATCCGGGTTTTGGTTGTTTTGTAAAATAATTTCCAGGTGGTGTGGCAAGCTGTCTTCATTGTCCGGGGGGAGAATAAACAATTCATTGCTGAGCCGGGAATAAGGGATCTTTACCAGTTCTCCGCTGTCATTGATCAATTCTATAGACCTGCTTCCCAGATGCTTGATTTTACCTTCTGCGAAAGGCGTTTTGATTGTCTGGCCCGGTTCGAGTGCCTTTTCTGCTTTGAGCAAGACCCCGGCAAAAAGATCCCGAAACACAAACCAAGCAATGGCCACAATCACCAAAACGACCATTATGCCAACGACCAGGTCAAAATAAATATGGTTGCCGAACAATAAGTGAATGCCCCAAAAAGCATAAGCCACCCACAATATGAGCTCTGCCAGGGGCAACAAGGATCCAGCACTCCTGTGCCACAGCTTTTTTTGAGCAAACGTTTGCCTTGCCCGGCCCAGGAGCTGAAACATGAAAAAAAGCAGGAATCCTGCCAAAATAAAAATTATCAGACTCATATGCGCTTTTTCTTTTTCAGTTGATCTATCATGTATAAGTCCAATCCTGGTCTGATGGTATAAATCCCTTCGAATCTCTCCACCAGAATACCTGTACGCATTAAGTTGCGAATATTCGTTTTTACTTCTTCGTAAGGTCTTTCCAGATTGGCAGCCAGTTTATCGGCACCCATCCTCCTGTTTATAACAAACTGCTGTATATAGAACCATTGTTCGCTTGTCAATAAGTCGAATACTTCGTTGGATGGTAAGTGGAAGGGGTCCATAACAATGGTTTTTCCCGACACTTTTCTGATAGCCGAGAGCCAGAGTATGGTAGCGGTACCAGGGTTACCATAGGAAAGTTCGAAAAGCTTGTTAAACAGCCGGGCCTGATCCCATGCTGTCATCCGGTCTTCTTCCTTTTTGTTGTATTTGTATTTCATGCCACCGGCCTGATGACGAAGCAACAACATATCCTTCAGTTCTCTTGCATCAAACGGTTCGCATACAACAGTGTCCAAAGCATGCTGCCCGATTTGCGTCTGCTGATGAATTAATTCAAGTGCATGACTATTAATATTAATGATAAACAGGCATTTATGGCCAAAAAGGTCAATCAGCTCCCTGATCATCTGAACAACAGCATCACCGCCCTGACGTCGCTCCCACCAAAGACCAAGGTCCTGGATAATGATCGCTTTCCCTGATGGCAACGCCCTGAAAGCATCGTGCAACCTGTTGTTTTGCACTTGTAGCGCTTCCATCAGTTTTTGAGTAAACAGATCGACATCGGCATTACAGCCCTGGGGAGCACGAACGGTGTGAATATGATCCCTGCTGAAATGCATTTCAGCCATCTTTTTTGACAGGCTCGACTTACCCGAACTGCGCGTGCCGGTGATGATCAATGCCCCTGCATAACCTGCCTTGAAACGCTGAATGGCACGCTTACATTCGTCCATTTCATGTTTCATGCCAACCCAAAAGTCTTCACTGGTGCCTGAATGTCCTGAAAACAATGAAGTGTAGTAAAAAGGCAATTCCTTCATTACCGACTGAAGAGGCGTGATGGCTTCAACAAAAGACAAAATCGGTTTATTGGCAGCGGCCGGAAGTGTGTCCCCTTTTGCCATGTAACTGATCCACAACTGACCTTCGCTCTTGCTATACATCAGGTCCACAAAACGGTTTCGGGTGACTTCTTTGACTTTTTGCCACTGCCTAACTATGTTATTCGAAAGCTCTCCCTGCTCCGATTCACGCGTTTTTCTCCGAACGGCCATGCTGGATGTGCTAATGGTAGCCGCCGACAAGGGGTCAAACGCCCTGCGAAGCCCTTCTTCCAGCTTTTCTTCCATGTCGCCGGCCATACCCAAAATCTTTCCCTTCTCAATCTTTACCCTTTCCAGGAAATTCCTGACCAGAGTGAGGGTTTGTTCATGCTGTTCGTCTTGTTCCTGGAGTGCATCATTTTTGCTTTCACTGTCAAGGCCAAAATTGAGCAAGCGAATGGCGTCCCTGATCCCTGAAATGATTTGCTGCATATGCACTTCTTTTTCATTGGAAACCCGAATACAGTGGTCGATCAATTCGGAACCTATATAATACTCCACTGTTTTCCGGAAACTTACCTCCACCTTCCCTGCGTCAATAAAAGCTGTTTCCTTTATCTTGCTTTGATGGTCAGCTGTTACCGCCACCTTTTCAGGTATGTCCCTCATTAACTCTCCTATCTCGACGTACAATCCGTGATAAATTTCCGATACGGGAACAGTTTTCAGGGTTTCGTGATCCAGGCGTTTTTGGCCTTTAGCGGAGCCACCGGGTGATTCAAGTATTCCCTCTGCAAAGTGCTCAAACGACTCCAGGCGTCGCACCAGATTGGACTCAAGGCTGGTCTTTAGGTCAGAATGATACTTTTTTATCTTTGAATGAATTCGGCCTTTCAAGGATAAGACATAGAAGTCAAGGGTGGCTTTGTTGATAAACAATTCAAGGTTCCTTGACCATGTGGATGCAAAGCCGGAAATGTCCTCTGTCAGTGCCGGGATTTCGGCTGACCGGGAAGAAAAATGGGCACTTCTGATATTCGCTCCCGTGCTTTCCAGGTGATGACTAAAATGTTCAAGATCATGAAGGAGTTCTTCATAAAATTGTTGCCCTGCAGAAAAAAAGAATTGCTGACTTTCCTGTTCAAGCAGTTTTAGTCTAGCATCGAGCCGGCTGCGCTCAAGCTTTATCCGTTCTTTGAGTTTCGGTTTACTTTCAGGATCCAGCCGGCTTTTTTCAATGAGTTCATGGATGCCGTTCAGCAGCTTCCTTATTTCCACAACTTCAGTAAATGTGTGCATGGAAAAATCGGCCAGCATTTGCTGCAAAGATTTGAGGCGACGATGATAGAGAAAATATTCAGCGGACGGAATCACTCTGATCTTATGGGTTACAGGCCGACGCAGCACATAAGTAAGCAGGATTTTCCGTGCCTTATATATACGCGTACGAAGGCTGTCTTCTTTTTTCAATGCCAGTTGTTCACGGCTACGCTTCAGGTATATATACTCCGGCATCACATTGCGCATGGCCCTCAGGGCGTCCAGGTATTCAAGGGTTGCTTCTTCAAGAATGGTTTTGATGGAAGAAATCCGTTGTTCACGAAGCATTTGTATTTGCCGCTGTGAATGAAACGAAAAATCATTGAGTATACGCAGAAATGCCATGGGCAAATCCGCCGGCTTTGTTTCTGTAATTAGTCTTTCAAGGGAGTCTGTTGTGCGCAGGGCAAAATGACGTATTTCAGGAAAAAACCGCAAATCAAGCTTCAGAATCCGTTCCGGCCCTTGTTCAAAAAACTTCTGGGCAAAACGTCCTGCAGTTTGTCCGATATTATTAACCTCATTTGCAATGATTTCGTTGGCAGAAAAACGCAGGCTGTTAAAAATATCGGCAGAAGGCCGGCTTTTCTCTTCAGGAATGCTTTCCGTACTGTCTTCCTCAAAGCCCAGCAAACTGAAGGTGTCAAATACAGTGGATGGTGAAATGAACAAGGAAGTACCGGCACTGTCGGCAAAGGCATTTACCTGTGTAAATGCTGATTCTGCGGCCCTGTGACTGAACTCCGGAAGTTCCATGATCGTAAGATCGGTGTTTCTGGACTCAGCACCAATGATGTCAACAACAGGCAACTGATCAACACCATTGTAGATCACTTTTACGTCTGCCCGCAGCCTGTGGTTCTCAAGCACCTGCCTGATGAGGCCATATAAACTTTCTGTTTTCGAGCTGTCGGTATTGATGACAAGAATGCGTATGCGCGCAGTTCGCCAGAGATCACCGGAGGTGATAAACTTCATAAGAAACACAGCCAAAGATAATCCTCGTCCGTGCCCTTTCCACCAAAAATCAATGGTTTTGTAATTGCCAAAGCCTTTTTCTTTATCATAACTCAAAAACAAACAATTAAAGTCCTGACGCTGCAAGTTGTTGAGCAATTCTGCAAATTTTTCTGGTTTGCGCGACTTGCGTCCCCAGCCCATCAACACCGTGTTTGGTTCGAACCCTGTAAACCCGTAAACCCTTGAAATCAAATCGATGCCCTCGTAAATGTCCCTGCAAGTATGTTTCCTGGTAAATACGTCCCGATCTTCCTGCCGGGTATCTTTTAATGTTGGTATCTCTTTAACCCCAAACAATATATCACCCGACGGTTGTTCACTTAGCTCAAAGTTTGTAAACACCCCCATTTTCCCTACCAGGGCGCGACCCATTTCCACCAGGTGCGGCCGATTTTTCTCGCCACCACTAAACAACATCACATTGGGCCGCCAGTTCCGTATTTTACTGCCGGACGAACTGAGCCTTATCAGTCCGGTTTTGACCAGCGAGGACCAAACACCTGTCCATGTATCGCCTGTTTGAAGGGTAAGTTCCTTTTTTTTCAGAAACAGAAACAATGCAACCAAAATTACAGAGGCCACAATCAGGGCCACAATGTCCAGTTGAATCATCACCACTATACAAGCTATAGCACCTATAATACTAACAAACCGGGGTATTTTGAAAGATGGCCGGAAGTCGCTGCCTGCCCAACTTTCAATGGCATAAGTAATATTCAGGAAGCCGTATGTAAGAATAAAAAATATGGTAACTATACGGGCGATCACATTCAGCTCTCCGATCAGTATTCCTGCTTGCGCGATCAAATAAGCAACAATCAAAGCATTCCGGGGCTCGTTTGATGCCCCGTAACCCTTAGCAAAAAAGCGGGGCAAAATCCTGTCCATGGCAACTGCCTGCAAAACCCGCGGAGCACTCAAAATACTGACCATGGCCGATGAAAGAGTAGCGGCGAGAATACCCGCAATAACAAGTTCGGGCACCATGGATATTTCAAATAAGACCCTGGGGTCATGCAAGAGCATATCCCGGTCAACAGTGAGTGCAAAAAAAGTGGCCAGGCCTGCATAAATGATGAAACCCACAATAATGGCAGATATTGTACCAACTGGAATTGCCTTCCCGGGATTTTTTAAGTCACCCGACATGGATACGCCTGCCTGAAACCCGGTAACGGCCGGAAAAAATATAGCAAATAAGGCTATCCATGGCAAAACCTCATCAGCGGGTCTCAACAAGGGATCAGTGGCTGCAAAACCATGACTGCCCCAAAAAATGGACAATAAAGAAAGCCCAATGGCTCCCATGATGAGATACTGGGCTTTAATGGCCAGGGACGTGCTGATAAAGGTAACGGCCGTTACAACAAGCAGAATAATTGATCCGGCAATTCGGATGTTTTGGAGGCTTAGCTCCATGCCTGCAGTATTCAGGAAGGTTTCAGCAAAACCGATCAGATAAAGGCTTACGCTAAATGAAAACCCCACAAAAAGTGCCATGCCCAAAGTGCCGCCTATGGGAAGCCCCAGGCTTCTGGAAATGATGTAATAGCTGCCTCCTGTTTCTACTTTCTTGTCGGTGGCCACAGATGCCACACTCAAACCGGTAGCAATGGAAATAATATGGGCTACCAGTATGATGCCCAGCACCGACCATAGTCCCGCCTGACCAACTATCCAGGGCAGACGCAGATACATAATGACACCAAGAATAGCCAGCACGGATGGCGTAAACACGCCGCTGAAAGCACCAAATTTTTTCGCTCTTGCCACGTTGTCTTTTTTTGTATTGTAGCCAAAGATATGAAAATTATAATTTAGAACTCGCCCGCGATGACACACATTTGTTATAAATGAATATCAGGCTTTACAATGGCGCAAACTCCGGTAAGTTCCTGCAACAACCAAAGCCGGACAGAGGCAGCGCACATGCTTCCTGAAAACCGGAATAATCAGAGAATGGTAATTTTCATACCTTTGCTGAGCCTTTAACATACAAAACCATCTCAATTTTTCGCGCTATGTTTCGTTATCATTCCTTGCCGGCTTCATTTTTGCTGATTTTTTTTGCTTTCACCCTGCAGGCAGAAACAACCGGAGAAACAATATCCGATCACCGGGTTGAATCAGATATTCGTGTGAATGTAAGCACTCCGTTCTATACACTGCAAACACATCTGCATTTCCTGCAGCCCGGCAGCTATGATGCCGACAAGGCAGCAGAGGCATTTATGCATCCGGAACTCAGCAGGGAAGAAGCACGTGACTTTGCCGTCCGCATGAAACAGGTGTTCGACGGCAAGGGTTATTACATCAATCTTGATGCTGCACCCAATGACCCAAACCACACAGACACCATCCATAATGAGCATATTTACAAGCCAACACAGCGTCTTCCTGAAATATATTTAACAAAACGCGGCGACAGGTGGTTATACAGCCTGGAGTCCATAAGGCAGATTGACCGCCTACACAGGGAAGTATTCCCATTTGGGCCGGATCTGCTGATTGATTTATTTCCGGGTGCAGGAAAATACAAGTTTGCCGGTTTATACCTCTGGCAGCACTTGGGAATCCTTTTACTCATTTTGCTGAGTTTCCTCATTCACAAATTGTTGACCCTGTTGCTTAGCCGCTTACTGTATAAAGGGGCTTCGCGAATGGGATATAACAAACTGGTGAGACCTTATCTGCTACCGGTGGCAAAGCCGTTGAGCCTTTTTGTGGTTTTTCTGTTTATCATGATTGTATTTCCATTGTTGCAACTTCCCGTTGAGGCAGCAAAATATTTTACTTTTACTTTCCGCGCAATACTCCCGCTTTTTGCCACTCTTATGTTTTACAAGCTGGTTGATGTGTTTTCCCTGTATCTTGAAAAAGTTGCCGGAGAAAGCGGAAGCAATCTGGATGATCACCTGATTCCCATCATCAAAAAGGTTTTGAAGGTGTTTGTAGTGGTTGTTGGAACACTGTTTATTCTCCAAAACCTAGAAATTAATATCACTGCCTTGCTAGCAGGTCTTTCCATCGGCGGGCTGGCACTGGCACTGGCCGCACAGGATACATTGAAGAACTTTTTTGGCTCTTTGATGATATTCATTGACAAACCATTTTCAGTTGGACACTGGATCACAAGCGGCGAGATGGACGGAACGGTGGAAGATATCGGGTTCCGGTCAACCCGGATCCGGACATTTCGCAACTCCCTGATCTATGTTCCCAATGGAAGGCTTGCCGACTCATCCATCGACAATCATGGCCTCCGTGAATACCGTCGTTTTTTTATGCATATCTCCATTACCTATGATACACCACCTGACCTGATTGAAGTGTATGTGGAAGGCTTACGCAAAATCGTTGACAAACACCCAAATACCCGGAAAGACTTTTATATTGTGGAGTTTAACGAAATGGGTGACTTTTCTCTACAGATCATGTTTTATATCTTTTTCGCCGTTCCAACCTGGCCAGAAGAATTGCGTGCGCGTCATGAGATTCTCGTCGAGATTGTTCGCCTTGCCCAAAAGCTGGGCGTTCGCTTTGCCTTCCCCACAAGTACGGTACATATGGAAGAGTTTCCGGGTAAAGGAAGCCTTACACCGAAGTACGATATGACCATGAATGAATTCAGGCAGGTCATGGAAGAATATTTCCAAACCAAATAAAAAGGGAAAGGGGCCATAAGCCCCTCTCCCGACAATACCTATAGAAACAAGAAGTGTGATGAAAAACCGGTAAAACCGGGTTATTTCAACACAATGACCGCCGCAGGATCAATCACCTGGAAGGTGAACGACTCTGTAAAATACAATTGAACGGTCTTATTGTTATGGGATTCATAACCAATGGAGAGGTCCTGACCCAACACCATACGAAAATCGCCACCACGCTCGGAAACCAGGAATGACTCTTTTACATAAGGCGCCATGATGATGCTTCCTCCCAAAATGTTTTCAAGTTGTTTACTCAAGGGATAGCCCCTCAGGTGCGAGTTGACCATTTGCCAGCGTTCTGTGTTCAACACCAATGTATATGGTCCTTCAATAGAGGCTTTTTTCATTTGAGAAACAGCCAAAGATACCACACTCAGAATATCTTCCGGAGCGTCCGGAAAAGTGAGGGTGTCATGATCGCTGCTTGTTTTCAATCCATTAATGCCACCGGCTTTGAAACCTTCATAAATGGCTTTTTCCTCAAATTTGGCAATTTCGCGGGCTGCATCTTCCATCGCTCCAAGGTCAATATCCTCTGCACCCCTGGCAACATTGTCCAATTCCCAAATGTCAAGTTCAAAAGGAATACGTGCTTCAACCATGGGCAATACCTGGTGAATGCCATACTTTACAGCACCCTTTTGATTGGCAGGCACACTGATGCGTCCTGTTGACAATGCGGCAAAATCCCAGCCTTTAGGCCCCTCAACATCGAGGAACTTTCTGCCGGACAATACCGATGTAAGTACATCTACAGCCGTTTCATTTATTTCTTCCCATGCTTGATCAGAAATGGGAGCCAAAGATTTTCTTAAAATATCCATGTTGTCCTCCTTTACTTTTTAATTTTTCCAATACCCAATGAATCTGTTTTTCCGGCAGCCGGCCCGTGGTCATCATCATGGTCGTGATCGTGACCATGTGCGCCCATAATGTCGCCTTCTTTAAATAACCAGTTGCGCAACTCTTCATCCCAACCGGGCATATTGCGCCTGAGCCATTCAAGGGTCATGCAGGCATGCTCAATCTCTTCGTCACGGTTGTGGGCCATAATGGCTGCCAGATCGGGATCGTTGGAAGTAACAACCCGCTGGTGATACCAGTCAACCGCTTCAATTTCTTCCTTTAAACTGTTCAGTGCACGAGAAAAATTTCGCGCTTCCTGCGATAATTCTTCTGCTGGTTCGTGATAATTCGACATAACGCTAAAATATTTATGTGTTAAATAAATAAGAAACATGCAAAGCTCAGGTGGCTCTAATAACAAAGGAAAAGTAATACAGCATTTTTCTGCTTCCGGTGAAGATCAATTCTTGCCGATTATTCTTTTCTCAACAGCCAAAATTGGCCAACCACACTGACCTTCATTTGCAAATATAAGATAAATTCTCAAATAAAGAAAACAACTGTAGCTTATTATTGTTTCCTGCTTATGAGATAACAATGGTTTATCTCAGAAAAATCCGATTTGTATTCCCGGATATATGAAAGAAGTGTTAATTTTGGAACCCATTAACAAGCACCTGGTTACACAAGCAAACGATGAAAGTTTGCAGAACAGGGTTTTTGATCTATTGGAAGGAAGTTGTCGATTGTCGTTGCCATAACAACCACGAACAGACAAGACAAGTAAGAGCGAAGTCCGGATTTCAACAATTACAACCAACATATTAACGGAATAAACGGAATTTCACATGAAAAAGAAACACCTTATCCTCATGATGGCGGTCTTATGGTTCTTTTCAGGATGTACAGGCCCCGATCATCAAACGCAAAAACAAATGAATATTATTCCCAATGCCACTGTGGATGCAGTGGTTCAACAATTGCTTGAAAAATATGAAACGGCCGATGCGGAACTCGTGGGCCGTGGTGTAAATCAGGTGGCCTCACTATGGCGGCTCGATGACGGCAACACCGAAGCATTTATGCAGTTTTGTCTTGATCATTATATTTCAGATGCCGGCGAGCGCAAAGAATTGTTCAACACCCTTTCAAGAAACTATGAATACATCTGGGGACATCTTAACCAGTTAAGCCTTGAGCTGACAAAACCCCTTCATCTCGACTGGGGGCCCATTAAACCGGTCGACATTCTTTTTGGAAGCTACGCGCCGGGAGCCCACCTTGCTGAGGATTTCTTCAAAAACAAAGTTGCCTTCCTGACCATTCTCAATTTTCCTTTTTTCTCTTTGGATGAAAAAAATGAACTGGCGAAAAACTGGAGCCGCCTGGAGTGGGCTTATGCACGCATGGGCGATATTTTTACTTCCAGGGTTCCTGCCGACATCAATCAAAACATCTCAAGGGTAAGCACAGAAGCCGATAACTACATTTCGGAGTATAACATCATTATGGGACAGTTGGTCAATGATGAAGGGGAGCATCTGTTCCCGGACAATCTCCGGTTAATCACCCACTGGGGACTGCGTGACGAGCTGAAGGCTAATTACAACGGGACGGAACAAGGTCTCGAAAAACAACAGATGATCTACCGGATCATGCAAAGAATCATCGACCAAAGCATTCCCGAAAAAGTAATTAATAACCCGGATGTGGAATGGAACCCGTTTTCAAATGTGGTTTTTAGTGAAGGATCAACGATCGGCGTCACCCCGGAACCTAATATGCGTTATGAACACGTTTTGAATAACTTCCATGCCCGGAAAAAAGCAGATGCTTACTCACCCAGCTATCCAAGCTATATTGAAAGAGCTTTTCAACAAGGGCTTGAGCTCAGCATGGATGAAGTTGAGGCACTGTTCATCGATTTGGTGAGCTCTCCTGTATTAAAGGATGTGGGGCAACTGATCGCGCGGCGTCTGGGCAGAGAACTTGAACCTTTTGACATTTGGTACGATGGTTTTAAAGCGCGCAGCGCAATTCCTGAGGAAGAACTCACCCGCATCACCAGGGAGAAATACCCCAATGCCGGAGCTTTGGAAAAAGATATCCCCAACCTCCTGGTAAAGCTCGGCTACAACAGGGATAGGGCCGGGGAGATCGCTTCCAAAATTGTGGTGGAAGGTTCCAGGGGAGCCGGACATGCATGGGGTGCACAAATGCGCTCCCAGTATTCCTATTTGCGCACGCGCATTGCAGCCGATGGCATGACCTATAACGGTTTCAACATCGCGGCCCACGAACTGGGACACAATGTTGAACAAACCATCAGCCTCCATGATGTGGAATATTTTATGTTGAACGGGGTACCAAACACGGCATTCACCGAAGCACTGGCTTTCATATTTCAGGTTCGGGATCTCAAACTGCTTGGCATTGACGTGGATGACCCCATGGGAGAACACTTGAATGTGTTGGATATCCTTTGGGGAACCTACGAGATCATGGGTGTGTCGCTGGTGGATATGGCTGTTTGGCGTTGGATGTATGACAATCCGGATGCCTCTGCCGAAGCATTGAAGTATGAAACCATACGGATTGCCACCGACATCTGGAACAAATACTATGCTCCGGTGTTTGGGGTGAAAGACACCCCCATTCTCGCCGTATATTCGCATATGATCAGCTATCCGCTCTACCTTAGTGCATACCCGCTTGGACACCTGATCGAATTCCAGATTGAACAGCAGATGAGGGGCAAAAATATGGCGGATGAAATTGACCGGATTTTTGCTCTTGGCAACCTGACCCCGCGCCAATGGATGCATGAAGCAGTTGGTGAGCCCATTTCAAATACTCCGCTGCTTGAAGCAGGAGCCAAAGCAGTGCGTGCTTTGTCCCATTAATAAAGAAAAACTGAAGATTACCTTACCGGTTTCGTTTGGCAGAAAACCTTTACAAACTGCGACTGTCAGCATTCTGTTTTCAGGAGCAGTTTTACGTATGCAGGCTGCTTAAAATATATTTTTCAACTACGGGAGCATAGTACCTGTGTTCCAAATCCTGAACCCTTTTTGCCAATGACTCCGGTGTGTCTTCGGGCAACACTTCCAGGTACTTGCTAAACAGAATCTCTCCTTCATCATATTGTTCATTCACAAGGTGTATGGTTATACCGCTTTTCTTTGCACCAGACTCAACAACAGCCCTGTGCACATGCATTCCATACATCCCTTTGCCACCAAACGCAGGAAGCAGCGCCGGATGAATGTTAATGATTCGGTTCCTGTATGTGTCAACAAAGTATGGTGGCAATAAACGCATGTAGCCTGCCAGCACAATGACCGAAACATGGTAACTGTCAAAAACCGCCAACACTTTTTCCCGCTTTTCCCAGGCCGGCCCGGGAAGTACCTCAACGGGAATTCCCCTTTCTTTTGCTTTGGATAATACATGCGCCGCAGCATTGTTGCTCACCACCACCGCCACCCGTATTTGCGGGTGATTTTGAAAGTAATCCATCAATTTTTCAGCATTGCTTCCAAAACCGGATGCCAAAACTGCAATTTGATGCATATTTGATTGTTTTTTAACTATATTTGCTTGAAAAAAAAACCTTACCCCGATGTAAAGGTAGGTAAAAGAGCAAAAACCAGCGTAATTTTTGCCTTTTGATCCAAAAACAACTAAATAATTAGTTGATTCTTATTGATTAATAAACAGCTTTTTGCGTTGTTTAAAACAAAAATCGAAGCAAAAAAGTTGGTTATAACGAATTTAATATTTTTCTTTGCAGCCTGTTTAACAAAAAAAGGAGAAACCATGTCTGACATTGCAACAAGAGTAAAAGCTATCATTGTTGATAAGCTTGGTGTAGATGAAAAGGAAGTAACTCCGGAAGCGAGTTTCACCAATGATTTGGGTGCAGACTCACTGGATACCGTTGAGTTGATTATGGAGTTTGAAAAAGAATTTAACCTTGCCATTCCTGATGACCAGGCCGAAAAAATCAGCACGGTAGGAGAAGCGATTGCTTATATTGAGAAAGAAAGCAATTGATTTAAGCGACCTACTATTAAAAAAGGTGGAGCCCACATTGGATGTAATTCATACTCCATTCACTGTGGGCTCTGCTTAAAATGTTAAACAAAACCAATTTCAATGGAACTTAAGAGAGTAGTCGTTACCGGTTTGGGTGCCTTAACCCCAATCGGTAAGTCTATCCCTGAATATTGGGATGCATTAATCAAAGGTGTAAGTGGTGCAGCACCCATTACCAAATTCGATGCATCCCAGTTCAAGACCCGGTTTGCCTGTGAAATCAAGAACTATGATCCTTCTGCGCATTTCGAACGCAAAGAAGCCAGAAAGTATGATTTGTTTACCCAGTACGCCATGGTGTCCACCGAAGAAGCCATTGCAGATGCCGGCTTCGACATGGAGAAGATTGACAGGGACAGGGTTGGCGTAATCTGGGGTAGTGGGATCGGTGGCCTGGAGACATTTTTGAAAGAGGTTTCTGATTATGCAAAATCAGAAGGCCCGCCCAGGTTCAGCCCGTTTTTCATCCCTAAAATGATCGCCGACATTGCAGCCGGTCACATCTCCATCAAATACGGTTTTCGAGGGCCAAATTATACCACTACTTCAGCCTGTGCATCCGCAGCCAATGCGCTGATCGACTGCTTTAACCTGATCAGGTTGGGCAAAGCAGACGTATTCATTAGCGGGGGCTCAGAAGCAGCGGTAAATGAAGCAGGTGTAGGCGGGTTTAGTGCAATGCATGCCATTTCTGTGCGAAACGATGATCCAAAAACTGCCTCAAGACCGTTTGACAAAGACAGGGATGGCTTTGTGCTGGGCGAAGGCAGCGGCACCATCATCTTTGAAGAGCTGGAACATGCGCTAAAGCGCGGAGCAAAAATATATGCCGAAGTTATAGGAGGCGGAATGTCAGCCGATGCATACCACATGACCAGCCCGCACCCAGACGGACTTGGAGCCCACAAAGTGATGCAGTACACATTGGAAGATGCCGGAGTAAAACCAACTGATGTGGACCACATTAACACCCATGGCACTTCTACACCGCTGGGAGATGTTGCAGAGCCAAAAGCCATTGTTTCACTCTTTGGCGAGCATGCCTATAAAATCAGCATCAACTCAACAAAATCAATGACCGGCCATTTGCTCGGAGCTGCAGGGGCAGCCGAAGGGATTGCAACTATCCTGGCGATCAAACACAATATCATACCGCCAACCATCAATCACTTTACAGATGACCCGGAAATTGACAACAAGCTCGATTTCACATACCACAAAGCCAAAAAGCGAACGGTTAACCTGGCTCTGTCCAATACATTCGGTTTTGGCGGACATAATGCTTGTATTGCATTTAAAAAGTTTGACCAATAACCCCATTCGTTTTGGGCATCTTATCATCTTTCAGGCGTAATCGCAAAAAACCGGAAACATCCATGGCCGAGGCCATTAAAAACATCTTCGGCTATCAGCCGGGAAATGTTTCGGTATATGAACTGGCGTTCAGACACAAATCAGCGGCTACTGTCGAGATTAACGGCTTCCGCCATTGTAATGAAAGACTTGAATACCTGGGTGATGCCGTCCTGGGATCTGTCGTCGCCGACTTCCTGTTTAAAAAATTTCCATTCAAAGACGAAGGGTTTCTCACAGAAATGCGCTCCCGTATCGTGAGCCGCCAAAACCTAAATATACTGTCAAGAAAGCTGGGCATTGACAAACTTGTACAGGCAAGCAAGGAAAGCAGCACAAGCGGGTCATCCATCCTGGGAGATGCTTTTGAAGCATTTATCGGCGCTGTTTATCTGGATAAAGGTTACACCTTCACCAAAAAAATGATCATACAGCAAATCATTCAAACCCATCTGGATGTTGACGAATTACTGCATCGCGACGTCAACTTCAAAAGTAAAATGATTGAATGGGCCCAAAAAGAGAAAAAAAGCATCGTATTTCAACAGGTAAACGAAATTGAAAACGGCAACAAGGGAAAGTTATACACGATTGAATTAACCATCGAAAATCAGGTGGTTGGCTGCGGACAGGACTGCT
This sequence comes from Bacteroidia bacterium, assembly GCA_007695305.1. Classification (GTDB taxonomy): domain Bacteria; phylum Bacteroidota; class Bacteroidia; order Bacteroidales; family UBA7960; genus PUPG01. The sequence continues at coordinate 40,115 of REEA01000109.1, read as the reverse complement.
CCATCAAAAAAGCAGAACAAAATGCCGCCAGACAAGCATGGGAAGAGTACATCAATAAGGAAAACCTTCTATGATTGCAGGAAAGTTTTGATTGTATGTAATCTTCCTGTACTTTTGTGTTTTAGCCAAGATGCTGACCTCCTATGCCAAAGAAGCTGAAACTCAAAATAGAACAAATCCATGATTTCAAAACGGTAGGCATTTTTTCTACCCAAAAGGACTACCGTTTATGCTGGCTGTTGAACAAGACCCTGAACCTTGACCTGAAAAGAATCGATGACTTTCTGCACTCCCCGCACAACCAAAACACACCATCCTCATTCCCGCTTTTTTATCAAGAGATCCCGCGTTTAATGCTTCGCTATTTTTTACTGAACAACCGCAGCAAGGAAGGTCTTCTTTTCCCTGAGCCAAAAAACCTCGACTATCTGTTGCTGCTTGACAAACCCAGCGAGCAGCATGACATCGACGCACTCATAAAAAAAATTCGCTCCGTGCCAATGGTTCAGGCCGCCTATTTGCTGGATGGCAAATTGGGTAAAAAAGCAGATTCCTTTTTTTATGATTTTGAGATGCACATAACCGATGTGCTGAAATGACCACCGGCACGGTTTGATAAATAATAGCGGCCCGCATAGAAAGAAACAACACAAATAATCCGCTAACAAATATCTTCTTGATGGATGATTGATGGGTTACTTCTTTGGGGACTGACCATATTTCCCCCGGAATGCTATGTAATCGCTAATGCTCCATCTTCTTGGCCTCATTCCAAAAAACGTCCATCTCCTCCAGGTTCATAAGCTTAAGGTCCTTTCCCAGCTTTTTAGCTTGCTTTTCCAAATGTTCAAAGCGTTTGACAAACTTTTTATTGGTTCGTTCAAGTGCATTTTCGGGGTTAACCTTTATAAACCTTGCATAGTTGATCAGCGCAAATAGCAGATCGCCATATTCTTCTTCCAGTTTTTTTTGTGATGCTCCGGTGTCAGCTTCATTTTTCAGCTCTTCCATTTCTTCCAACACCTTTTCCCAAACCTGCTCTGGTTTTTCCCAATCGAAACCTACCCCCTTAACTTTATCCTGTATCCGGTAGGCTTTGATCATGGCAGGCAAGGATTTCGGAACGCCCGACAGCACCCTTTTCTTTCCGGTGTGAAGCTTAATTTTCTCCCAGTTATCCTTAACCTGCTCGGCTGTTTCCGCCTTTACATCTCCGTAAATGTGGGGATGACGTTTTATGAGTTTGGCATTGATGGATTCCAGCACATCCGCTATATCAAAAGCACCTCTCTCACTGCCTATTTTGGCATAAAACACGATGTGTAACATGAGATCTCCCAGTTCTCCCTTGATTTCCTCCAGATCATCATCCAGAATAGCGTCTGCCAGCTCATAGGTTTCTTCTATGGTGAGATGACGAAGACTTTCAAGCGTTTGTTTTTTATCCCAGGGGCATTTTGCCCGCAGTTCGTCCATTATATCCAACAATTGTTGAAAAGCTTGCAGTCTTTTGTCCATAATATTTTTTTCCAAAAGTAATAAAGATTCCTGAGTATGGGCTGCCACAATATGATGTAAGATTTTATGTATGATGTTGGATGGATGGGCAGGATTTTTCTTGACTTACACAACCTGTGTTTTGATGTTTTTATATCATTGATCGTCAATATTATGTAATCATAAATTGTGGTTTTTGGGCGTCTATGCCAAAATATTACCTGAAAAATGCTGCGGTTTACCTCCTGGTGTCCGGTGTATGGAAATTCATAAAGTTGGTATGGTTGGGCCGGATATCTTTATTTAAGGATAATGTGCGGGCAGTATTGCCATTTGGCAAAACCAGCTCGAGTTTCAGGTTGTTTGTTCCTGCGGGCAGTTCCATGCGGGTATAATGTATAGAATGTGGGAGGGTTTGCCAGTTTCGTGTGTCGGCTTGTTCGGCAATGGCACCAAGCAAACCGAAGATGGCACCGATGGTTTCGTCTTCCCTCCGTATCCTTTGCTCAGCTGCCTGTCGTATCGCAAGGCGCAGAAGAGCCGTTCCCATTTCACGAAGCATCCGGTCGTTCAGCGATTGAAAGGCAACTGCATTGAGGTTCTGACCAAGGTAAAGTGTTTGTGTTTCTTCCGCTGATCTTAAGCGGGCTGACGCATACAACGGTGTTCTTTCCACGTATTTTGGGAAAGCGACCCTGACCACCCGCAGGTCGCCCAGGTCTCCGCTTTCTTTTTCCGAAGCAGGCACCGGAAAAACAAGGCCGTGTTCCTCATTCACAAACTGAAGGGCACCTCCTGAGCCGCGAACAATGGTAAACAGAATACTAAATTCATCTTTGACCGGCCCCAGCCCGTTGTTCCAGAAAAACACCAGTTCTCCGGTATCTTCATTCCGCCCGGGTTGATAACGGATGCCGAAACGTTCCTCATACATTCTGAGCTGGTCAGTGAATCCAACGCGGTGTGCCGATCTGAGCAAGTCGCGCTTCAGCTGTTCCGGCACTCCGACACCAAACAGCCGGCTATAATCGTCTTCATATATTTCAAGGGCATTCCGATAAGCGATAAATGCATTGTTATGATCACCAGTGGCGTCGTATATAATCCCCATCAGGTTGTGGATGAATGCATCGCGCCGATACCTGTTTTCGTTGTTATACCTGTCGCTGAGTGCGTTCAGGGCGATGTTCAGGCGACGACATTCCACCAGTGCGGCATCCATATCGCCAAGCTGTATAAAGTTCATTGCCTTATAGTAGTGAATCATCAACAGCTCAAAAGGTTCTCCTCTGTATTCGGTAACATTTGGGTTTACCAGCAGGGCAAGCGCCTGGTCACCAAGATTTCTCCGGAAATCTTCACCCAGGACAAATGCTTCTTCAAAAAACCTGTTGCTTTCGTTGTAATTTCCAAGCATATGCTGCACCACGCCCTGGTTCATGAGGTGCAGCAGGCGTGTGCGACGCCTGTCTGCCCGACGGTCGCTCTCCAATACTCTTGCCGCTTCTGTGAGATTTCCGGCCCGGAAGTGTTGCTGAAACTCCTGCTGCTTTTGATAATATGTTCTGCATCCGCTCAACAAAAAAGCAAAAAACAACAAAGCAAGAAGGGGCAAGAAGACCCGGCATGCACCCTCCTTGCATTTTCTTAAGGGAAGCATTTTATATTCCGGCAAAAGCGGCATCATTTGCTGTTAGTTTCTGACCGTTTTGCGTATTTGCTTTTCACCGATCCATACTTTCTCATTGGTTTCCATATGAGAAAGTTCCAGGTTTACCTGGTAAAATATGACCCGTTCACGCCGGTATTGATCAACGATGGAGTTTATTGTTCCGGTAAGCATATAATCGGCGCCGGTTTCCCTTCGCCATTGTGCCACTGTGGCCGGATCAGCAAATTCATGCTGATCGGCACGTTCGCGCCTGAGCTGCTCCCGGAATTCGGCATCCTGCACCAGCCTGACGAGCCCGCTGTTGATGAACTCCCGCTCCATGTTACGAATAAATGTTTCTGCATCAATATGCTCATGGGTGCGGTTGAGCACATCACCAACAATGATTACCGGTGACCTGTCGTGCTGATTGGTAAAACGATCGAGCCACGGCCTTGATAAAGCATCAGAAATCATCTCCTCAGCAACCAATCGTGAATCGGTATCATTCCACCGGCCACTCAAATCAATGGCCCTGTCAGTATCTACGCGGGTAACAGTGCGGCGCTGACAACTGCCCGCCGCTACCACCAAAAGAATAAAGGTAAAAAACAGTAATTTTTTCATGGTTTCGTGTTGTTAAATTTCTTGATAAAGATATATGAAAAACCTTTTGGTCACATCAAATTTCAAGCCATAATGAAATCCGCCCACCATCTTGATAAACAGACACCTAAACATCAACGCCCCTGACCAGTTTGTCCTGATTTATAAAACAGGACAACTATCATTTGCATCGTGAACTGTTTTGCCATACTTTCGCTATTGTTAAAACCCCAATTGGTCTGTATTGCTTATGCAGGTGTTTCGCATTTAACCATATGCATAGACATGATATAAAAAGTCCTTTGGGGGACTTTAAAAAACCATCACAACTTCTTCCCCCGGAAGAAGATATATTTTCAATGTGTCAGTATTGGCACAATCATAAATATAATACTATGCGAAACATCTGCTGTTTTTCGTCAATACATTTGCTGCTTTTCCTTAATTATTGATGCAAAACATTTTCTTCTCCGGGCAACGGGTAACCAAACAATCCAACATTAACAGCTGCTTCGTTCCGTTCACTTTGATACAGTATGTGACCGCTTGCGTACACTTTTTTTACATTTCGTTTTATAAGCAGAGCCTTTTGCCTTTGTTTTCAACAACTTAAAGACAATGGCACAATATTCGGGCATATCCTGTCAAACCCTAAAAAGCATTTAAAATGGACAGGATCATCAAAAAAAAGAAATGGACTATAAAGAAAATAGTAAGTATAGCAGGCGCAGGTTTGTTTGCGATATTTATTATTTATCTTTTCCTGTTTCGTGATACAAGCAGCAGGTTGTTTGTTGACCAGGACAAGATGACCATTGCCACTGTTGAACAGGGTCGCTTCCAGGAGTTTATTCCTGTTGACGGAGTGGTGCAGCCCATTGTAACAATTCATGTGGATGCTGTATTTGGTGGTCGGGTTGAAGAAATATACAAGCGGGATGGTGCACATGTTGAGGAAGGAGACAAGATACTCCGCTTGTCGAATGCCCAGATTGAGATGAGTTACATGCAACAGGAAAACACGGCCCTGGAGGTGTTGGACAGATATCAGAACACGCGTCTGAACCTGGAAAGAAACCTGTTTAGTCTTGAGCGGCAGCTTGCTGATCTGGAGTACAGGCTGGATGTGGCAAAAAAAGATTATGAAAGAAAGAAACACTTTTACGACAGTGGCGTTATTCCCGACCAGGAATATGAAAATGCATATCGTGAATACTTTTTTGCCAAACGCAACTATGAAATAGGATTACGCACCATGCGTCACGATTCCTTATATGTTTCTGCACAGATGGACCAGATCAATGAGTCGATTGACCGCGTACAGCAAAACATTCGCATGCTGCATCAAACACTTGACAACCTTGTGATACGTGCACCGATATCCGGACAGCTTTCTGCATTTAACACGGAAAGGGGTGAAACCAAGTCCACCGGTCAAAACCTCGGACAGATAGATGTTCTTGATGGATTTAAGCTCCGTGCAAGAATAGACGAAAGGTATGTAAATCGCACCTATCTCGGGCAACCCGCTTCATTTGAATATGGCGGTCAAACCTACCACCTTGAGATCAACAAGATCTATAGCAATATTACCGGTGGTGCTTTTGAGGTGGACCTGCATTTCGCCGGTAATGAGCCTTCCGGTATCCGTCGGGGCCAAACCCTGCAATTGAGATTGCAGTTCAGCGGTGTGGCTGATGCACTGATCATACCCAGGGGCGGTTTTTACCAAACCACAGGAGGAAACTGGATATATGTACTTGATCAGTCGGGTTCCCAGGCTATAAGAAGGCCCATTAGGATAGGCAGACAAAACATCCATCACTATGAGGTGCTTGAAGGCCTCCGGCCGGGTGACAGGGTCATCACTTCTTCTTACGACACTTATGGAGGAAGAGAAAGGTTGGTGTTCAGATAATACCGGTGTTTGTTCTTTTTTTAGTACTTTCAGCGTAACAAAAACGATAAAGGATACGTCACAATTCAATAACCATTCATAAAACCATTGTCAGTCATGATTAAAACGATCGAATTAACCAAGGTTTTCCGCACCGAAGAGGTGGAAACCACCGCTTTAAACAAAGTATCCTTCGAAATCAGGGAAGGGGAGTTTGTAGCCATCATGGGGCCCTCCGGCTGTGGAAAGTCGACACTGCTCAACATTTTGGGTTTGCTCGACAACCCAACCGGCGGCCAGTACAATTTTCTTGACAAAGAAGTGTCCGGCTATTCCGAAAAACAACGGGCAAACTTGCGCAAACGCAACATCGGATTTGTTTTTCAGAACTTTAACCTGATTGATGAGCTGAGTGTTTTTGAAAATGTTGAACTGCCTTTGATCTATTTGGGATACAGTGCTTCCGAAAGGAAAAAGCGGGTAGAAGAGGTCCTGGAGCAGATGCAGATCATGCACCGAAAAAATCACTTCCCGCTCCAGTTATCCGGAGGTCAACAACAGCGTGTGGCTGTTTGCCGCGCAGTTGTTGCCAAACCACACATCATTCTGGCTGACGAACCTACCGGTAACCTGGACTCCACACACGGTGACGAAGTGATGAACATGCTGGAAACCTTGAATAAAAACGGCACCACCATCATCATGGTAACGCACTCTCAACGCGATGCTTCTTATTCCCAACGCATTATCCGCCTATTCGACGGTCAAATCGTAACAGAAGACAAAACCACCGAGTTCGTGTTGACAGCTGCTGCCCAATAAATACCTGCATCAGACTAACCCCGGACTTCTTTATCAACCTTCATTGGGTAAATGAGGTCCGGGTTTTTAACAACCCAAAAGAATACCGGGATTATGACTCGAAACTACATTGCTATTGCCCTTGTTGCCGTGAGTTAAAAAAGTGCCGGGGCAGTAAATATAACCCCGGTGGAAGCCATTCACATCGAATAACGCTTGACCTGCAAAAACAGACAATACCGGATCACAATGATGATCATACACTATCTTCTTACAGCCATAAAGCACTTCCGGACTCAATGGTCCTTCAGCATGATCAATTTATTTGGTCTTGCCACAGCCATGGCTGTTTGTCTGCTCATAGTGCTGTATGTTTACCGTGAATTGAGTTATGACCGGTTTCATGCAGAGGCGGACAATATATATCGTGTCAGCGTTCACTTCGACATGCAGGATAACGAAATATATGAAAACTGGACAAGTCCGCCCATGGGCCCGGACCTTTTGGAAGCATTTCCGGAAGTGATTAACCAGGTGAGGTTGTCGGGCAGGCAAGCTGTTAACCTTTGGCAAGATGGTTCGTTTCGAACCATTAACAGAACATATTTTGCCGACAACACTTTTTTTGAAATATTCTGTTTCGATTTATTGCATGGTCATCCTGTAAAAGCATTGGCAGAGCCTTACAGCCTGGTGGTTACGGAAAGTCTGGCAAAACAGCTTTTCCCTGAGGGAGACGCACTGGGGAAAGTTGTTCGTTTGGATGATGGGGAAAGACATTATGTCATCACGGGTGTGGCAGCCGACAGTCCGCCAAATTCACACATACAGTTCGACATGCTTCGTTCTTTCAGCACGTTGATGGAAGAGTCCCGGTCGAATATGACATCGTGGGGTGCCAACATGGGTTTTCAGACATATCTGCTAATGGCTGAAGGCATTGACATTTTGCAGTTTGAGAAAAAAACAGAACCACTCACCTATGAAAAGCTAAATTATCAGTTTGAGGGGATGGGGGTGCATCTTACCTTACATTATTTTCCCATGAAAGACATCCGGCTGCGGAGTCCTTTCAGCAGTGAAGCCGAAGAGGCGGGAACCATTTGGAAGGTATGGCTGTTTTCTACTGTTGCCCTATTCGTGCTTTTCATAGCAGGTTTCAACTATGTGAACCTTTGTGTTGCCATGTCGGGCAAGCGTGCAAAAGAGATCGGTGTCCGGAAGGTGCTGGGTGCAAACAGGGCTTCTCTGCGAAAGCAATTGTATTTTGAAACCTTATTTTTTACAACCCTTAGTTTTGCCTGTGCCATTCTGTTGGTGGAGTTAATGCTTCCCTTTTTCAACGGGATGCTAAACACCACACTGGAGTTGTTTAGTATGCCGTGGTGGCTATTCCTGTTTGTTTTTCTTTTCTTTGCCGGATTTTTCGGGTTTCTTGCAGGTATGTATCCTGCATGGTACATGTCTTCTTTTCAGCCGGTAAAAATAATGAAAGGTGAATTCTGGTCGCGCCCCGGAAGCTTCCAGTTAAAGAGCCTTCTGATGTTTCTTCAGTTCATCATTTCCATGGCACTCATCATATGCACCCTGGTTGTATTTCTGCAGGTTCGGTATTTTTACACGAAAGATCTTGGTTTTGAACCGGAAGGTTTGATCGCGGTACGCGCCGAAAACAGGGAGGATGCAGATTTATTTCATCAGGTCATGGATGCATATCCCTGGGTAGTTTCAAAAAGTATAAGCACCTCATTTCCCATTGGCGCTTCCTATATGGAAGGTATCCTTCCGGAAGGAGCTGAACCGGGTTTTTTGGCGCACAGGTTTTGGGCAGACCTCAATTATTTTGAGACTCTCGGCGGATCGCTAAAAGAAGGCAGGTTGTTTACAAGAGAAGATGGATTGGAAACCTCCAATGTGATCGTTAACGAAACACTGGTAAAAAAAGCAGGATGGACCAGCCCCCTTGGAAAAACCATTGATCGCAGCGGGATTACATATACCGTTACAGGAGTCGTGCACGATTACCATTTTCGTTCGCTCCATCATGAAATCGAGCCTCGCATGATGAATGTACTTGGTGCCCGCCCTGCACATTTCACTCATCCGTTTTGGCTGCTGATCCGTTATGAAGGTGTTCACGGCGGAGATGTGATCCTGGCACTGCAGGAAGAGTGGACCTCCGTATTGCCGGACAAAACGTTTTACTATACTTCTGTTTCACAGCTTTTGGATCAGCAGTTTGCGAATGAACGGAACTTTGGCTGGTTGTTTTTTACCTTTGCTACGGTGGCCATCATCATTGCCATGCTTGGTGTGTTGGGACTTTCCTCCTTTGCAGCACAAAAAAGCCAGAAAGAATCGGCCATTCGGAAAGTTATGGGGGCTTCCGTCAGGAACATTCTGTTCAGGATGTCAGGGGCTTTCCTGAAATGGGTGGTACTGGCATCCATTGTGGCTTTGCCACTGGCATACTGGTATATGGAGAAATGGCTGGCCGGATTTGCCTATGCTGTTCCTTTTCCTTACTGGACAATGGTTGTTTCGGTTGTTGCCATGGTCATGGTTGTCCTGGCAGTGGTTACTTCCCAATCAATCAGGGCTGTGCGTAAAAACCCTGCAGATGTGCTCAAAGCAGAGTAAAAGCTTTAAACAATCGGTTTCCGGAATGTTATGCAATTACCAAATCAAACCAATATGCTTTTTCATTACATCAGGAACTTATTCAGAAATTTTCAAAAACAGAAAGCCAATGCGCTGATCAACATTCTTGGATTAGCACTCGGAATAGGCGTTACTTTGCTTATTTGGGTGTTTCTGTTGCACGAGTTTAGTTATGACCGGTTTTGGGAGCATCACGACCGGATATACAGGATACATACTGAGATTCAACTTGGTCGCGGAAAACCACTGGAGGTACCCACTACCTTTTATCCCATCTCAGAGTTAGCCATGCGGGAAATTCCGGAAATAGAAAATGCGGTTCGCTTTACCAGCTATTACATGAACCCGGCTTTTTCCTATGAAGACCGTTCTGTTAATCTCCCGGGAGTTATTTTCTCCGACTCCACCTTTTTTGACATCTATTCCATTGATTTTATTGCCGGCAACAGGCATGATGCCCTGAGTGATCCCGGATCGCTGGTGCTCACAGAATCTTCAGCCCAATTGTTGTTCGCGGATCCCCTGGATGCATTGTATCGCGTTGTGCAGATCCAGGACGAGCCCTTTCATGTTACCGGTATCATAGAGGACCTGCCGGAGAACACGCACTTGTCTTTTTCGGCATTGGGCAGCGAAGCTTTTCTGCCGGAGCAGGTCAAAGTATCCGGCACCAATTTTTACACGTATTTGCTGCTGCATCCGGATGCTGACCCTTCAAAGGTTGAAGAAAAGCTGTATGAGATTTCCAACCGGCATATTGCAGAAAATCCCCTTTATGAGGGGCTTCTGTTTGAAACAGAGTTAAGCCTGATGCCCGTCGGTGATATACATCTGCGGTCGGGGTTAATGTGGGAAATGCGTGACAATGGGAGTATCCGGACCGTATATCTGTTCGGCTTTTTGTCTGTTTTTATCCTTTTTGTAGCCATTATCAATTACATTAACCTGGCTACGGCACGAAGCACTTTGCGTTCAAAAGAAATAGGGATCCGAAAGGTTTCAGGTGCTCACAGGGCCACTTTGATCAAGCAGGTGATGACAGAGTCGTTTATAGTCAGCCTGATAGCTTTCATGCTGGCTTTTGTGTTGACAGAATTGTTGGCGGGGTATTTTTCACACAATTTTAACCTTTACCTGCAAAGTTCTTTGCTTTTCAGGCTTGAAGGTATTTTTGCAATAACCGGTTTTTTTATCCTGACGGTGATTTTGTCGGGACTATATCCTGCCTTTTATTTGTCTTCCATTGATACGATCAAAACAATCAGGGGAGAGCCGCACAGGGGGAGAAAGGGGCAGATTTTTCGCCGGGCACTTGTGGTTTTCCAGTTTGCGATCACGATCTTTGTGATCAGTTCGCTGATGGTAATTACACGTCAAATGCATTACGTCCGGGATTATGATCTTGGTTTTGACAAGGAGGAGGTTTTGGTGATCAGAAACGTGTCGTCACGGTTGGCTCAGTCCTATGCCTCTCTGAAGGCCGAGCTGGAGAGTCATTCACGTATCAAATCGGTGGCCGGGTCAACTTATATGTTTGATGGCAATAATCGTGTTGATCTTGTGGCAGAGGATGGGGTTTCCAAAGAGTCAGGGGTAACCTGCGAGATCATTTATGTGGATTATGGATTTCTGGATTTGATGAATATTGAGATTGAGGAAGGCAGGAATTTTCATGCGGACTCCGAGATGGATATTAACAGTGCTTTCATTTTAAACAGACAGGCAGTGGATGCACTGGGTTTTGATGAACCGTTGAATAAAACCCTGGATTTGTTTGGAGTAACAGGGCCTTTGATTGGCATCACCACTAATTTCCATTTTAAATCGCTCCATCAAACGGTAGAACCAATGGCAATGATATACTTTTCATCAGGGTTTCCCCACCTTTACCTGAAGGTGACCCCCGGTGATATGGTTCCGTTGCATCATGACATAACAGCCATGCTGCACAGCATTGATCCATCGTATGTTCCCGACATTGAATACCTTGAGCAAACCATCAATATGGTATATCAGCAAGAGAATCAGACAGCGGGTTTGTTGTCAGCGGGGGCAGTACTGGCTTTTGTGATTGCCTTGCTTGGTGTATATGGTCTCGCGGCATTTTCTGCTGAAAGACGGACAAAAGAAACAGGCATCCGCATCATACTGGGTGCTGGTTTAAATCAATTGCTGTGGACATTTAACAGGGAGTCGGTATTGCTTGTCATCCTTGCTTTGCTGGTCGCGGCGCCAGTTTCATGGGTCGTCATGGATCAGTGGTTAGGTAGTTTTGCTTACCGTATAGTTATCAACCCGCTATGGTTCTTGTTATCCGGTTTTATCGTATTGTTGATGAGCTCAGCCATTATCAGCGCGCAGGCATGGATTGTCAAGCGCTCTAATCCGGTTAATTCGTTGCGGTCGGAATGATTGGCCCTATTGTAGCCCCCATAAATTACTTATGTTTTTGCCCATATTCATGGCAATGTGCCGGCATCCGGTCATTGTTTTGTACATTTGCAGGTCTACTCCGGTACTTCCGGTTTTTGCGGGAGATGCCAAAACCAAGCAGTTATGTTTCCATTCAGAGGTTTGCCGGTTCGGTTCGAGACCTTCCGTAACATTTTCCGGGCACTGAAATATCGCAACTACAGGTATTATTATTACGGGCAAAGTATTTCTCTGATCGGTGTATGGGTGCAAAACATCGCCATGGGATGGCTGGTTTACCGGTTGACAGGCTCAGCTTTGCTGCTTGGCACCATTGCATTTGCCCTGCAGATCCCCTCTTTGCTGATTACACCGTTTGCCGGTGTTCTGGCCGACAGGTGGGACCGCCGTAAAGTGATCATGATCACACAGGCAATGGCCATGGTTGTGGCCTTTTTGCTTGCCTGGCTCACACTTACGGAAACCATCAGTGTGGTTATTATTATCGGCCTTGCCCTGGTGAATGGAGTAGTGCTTGCCTTTGACACACCGTTTCGGCAATCTTTCGTTCCCGATATCATCACACGGCGCGAGGATCTTTCCAATGCCATTGCGCTCAATTCATCACTTTACAACCTGGCACGTTTTATTGGTCCACCCATTGGAGGCTTGCTGATTGCTGCGGTCGGGGAAGGCTGGTGTTTTTTCATCAATGGTGTTTCCTTTCTGGCTGTTATAGTGGCTCTTGCAGCCATGCGCATACAAAAGAAACAGGCACAAAGGCGCTTTGGCTCTGTTTTTTCACAGCTGCGCGAGGGTATAGATTATGCCTGGTCATTTCGTTCGCTTCGCTATTTGATCACACTGGTGGCATTGAGTAGCTTTTTTGGCCTTCCCTTTCAGGCACTTTTGCCAATGTTTGCCGCAGAAATACTTGGGGGTGGCTCGCAAATGCTTGGTTTTTTGACCGGTGCACTGGGCGCAGGAGCACTTACCGGAGCCTTTTTCCTGGCTGCCAATAAAAATCCGCAAAAAATCCCGGTAATTACCTTTCGAACATCATTCATGTTTGCTGCAGGTCTGGCCATTTTTGCACTCTCTTCAAATACAATGCTTTCCATTGTGGCCCTGGTAATAACCGGATTTGGTATGATTGTACACTTCAACAGTACCAATACGCTGATTCAAAGCATTGCAGATGAAGACAAAAGAGGCCGGGTGGTTTCATTATACAGCCTGACCTTTATGGGTATTACCCCCCTGGGAAGTATACTGGCAGGAAGCATCGCCGAATACATCGGTGTACCTTTCACCATTTTTGTATTCTCCTTTGTATGCCTTGGTTCCTCCCTGCTCTTCGGAAAACGTATTCGCACCATTTACCGAAGCCTTGTCAGAAAACAAAAGGAATTCACTTGATGCGACCGTGATATTTTTTCAGGTAGAATTTGCAAAAGGAATGAAAGAGGTGCATATCGTCAACACCGAGCAGCATTAACCGCTCCATAATTCGCCGGTGGATAATGTTTTCTTCCGGTAAATGTACATCGGCAAGCACTTGCAAAGCTTTGTCCCTGACAATCCGCAACTCGTCGTCCGTTGGTTGCATTTGCGTTTTTTTGTGCGGATCAAGAGTGACCCTGGAAAGCACGAAGGCATACGTCATCACAGCCTGGCCCAGGTTCAGGGATGGGTATTTCCGACGCATGGGGATGGTGCTCAGCAAGTCGCAAAAATCAATTTCACGGTTAGATAAACCCGATTCTTCACCCCCGAAAACCACGCCCACTTTTAGTAAAATACTCTGTTTGCTCAGCAGAATGCCAGGTAAGTCTTCCAGGGGGTGTCGGTCTTCCCTTATATTCCTTTTTTTTGCCGCAGTACCAATGAGCAGTGAAAGGTCACTTTTTGCTTCTTCAAGGGAGCTGAACAGCTTTGCCGACTCCAGTATATCCCTTGACCCATGGGCTGTTGCCAATGCACGTTCTCCCAAATGATCGCAAAGTGGCTGAACCAGACGCAGTTCACCAATGCCCATGGTTTTCATTGCCCTGGCAGCAGCACCAACATTCTCCTGCCTGGCAGGAGAACAAAGTATGAAAATGATATCCACGACTTCCGTTTTCCTGCGAAAATACAGAAAACAAGAATAAGATCATCAGTTCAAAACCATTTGTTCTGTTTCAGCAATCAACTCCATAATGATTTCAGGATCGGCAGGTTCATTATTCATATGAATGGATTTGATCTTTTTGGCATGAACGCGAGCTTCTGACAAAAACTTCGTCTGTGTTGCCGGAGGACCTCCCTTTTGTTTCCAAAACAACATAAAAATCTGACTAAGCTCGATGATGTACTTTGATCCGCTGGTGCCTTTTACAATACCCGGCACATTTTCATAGGCTTTTACAAAATGCCACTTCCCGTCACTGCCGAAAAGTTGATGGTAAAGATCAACCAATACCGTTTCCCCCTTTTTGAATATTTTTCTGTAATACTGGCACTTATGATAAACCACAATCTGGTTCCGGACCGTGGGCGGTAATTGCCTGTAAAACATTTCCTTATACATGCAATTATCCTCATGTGTGTTGTGGGGGCATTTTTTACACAACGACCTGTTAAAATATATCCTCATTGCAATATTGTTTTGATTCGGGCAAATATAAGTATTTTTTAAATGAATCAGTATGTTTTTGTGTTAATATTGTTTTTTGATTCTTTAAATATATTTCAATTATTTGAGTTATATATATTGAATGGGTCCTTTGTTTATCTCCGGTCTTTTGGTAAGCATGGGGTTACCAAATGTTCATAAATCTGTTATTCTCCATAAGCGGGGCTTATATTCAACATTTTTTTATAATTTTGCGGCTTTAAAAACGAATTATCTGTCTGAAAAACAGTTTTTAAAAACAGAAAGCCAATATTTAGATTAAAATGCCGAAATACAAAGAATATAAGTCGCTTGATTTGCCACGTATCGCTGATGAGATCAGACATTTCTGGGAGGAAAACAGGGTTTTTGAACAAAGTCTGGATTTGCGTGAAGGCCATGAACCGTGGGTGTTTTATGAAGGTCCTCCTTCGGCCAATGGATTACCGGGTATTCATCACGTGATGGCACGTGCCATCAAGGACATCTTTTGCCGTTACCGTACCCAAAAGGGATATTTTGTAAAGCGCAAAGCTGGCTGGGATACCCATGGGCTGCCTGTGGAAATTGGTGTGGAAAAGCTTTTGGGGATTACAAAGGAAGATATTGGGAAGACCATTTCCATTGAAGAATACAACAGTGCCTGTCGCAAAGACGTCATGAAATACAAAGACACCTGGGATGAATTGACGCTGCAGATGGGCTACTGGCTGGACCTTAGTGATCCTTATATTACGTTTGACAACAAATACATTGAGACTGTCTGGTATCTTTTAAGCAAGCTGTTTGAAAAAGGTTTGCTATACAAAGGATATAGTATTCAACCCTATTCTCCTGCTGCCGGAACCGGACTCAGCACTCATGAGCTCAATCAGCCCGGCTGCTATCGTAATGTGAAGGACAATTCCCTTACGGCACAATTTAAAGTGGTTCGTGATGAACAGTCGGCATTTCTGTTTGATGGTGATGAAGAAGTTTTTCTCCTGGCATGGACGACCACACCCTGGACGCTTCCCAGCAACACCGGACTTGCAGTTGGTAAAAACATAAGTTATGTCAAGATAAAAACATTTAATCCCTACACCCACCAGCCTATCCGGGTAATGCTTGCCAAAGATCTGACAAGCAGTTTTTTCAATCCGGACCATGCAAAGATTCCGTTTGACAGTTACAAGGAGGGTGACAAAAAGATACCTTACGAAGTAGTTGCTGAATTCAAAGGGGCTCAGTTAGAGAATATCAGGTACGAGCAGTTGTTGCCTTATGCGCAGCCCGATGATGGAGATCCGTTTCGGATAGTGCTTGGTGATTTTGTGACCACGGAAGATGGTACAGGTGTGGTGCACATTGCACCCAGCTTTGGTGCCGACGACTTTAAGGTTGGTCAGCAGTATTCCCTTGGTTCACTTACCATGGTGGATAAAAAGGGGAGATTCATTGATGCCATGGGGGAGTTTGCCGGCAGGTTTGTGAAGCCTGATTACATTGGTGAAAATGATCCGCCTGAAGAGCGTCCTGTGGATGTGGATATCATCATTAAATTAAAAACAGAAAACCGCGCTTTCAAAGCGGAAAAGTACGAGCACTCCTACCCACACTGCTGGCGTACGGATAAGCCCATCCTGTATTACCCGCTGGACTCCTGGTTCATTCGTACCACTGCCATCAAAGACCGGATGATAGCGCTGAACGACACCATTCGCTGGAAGCCGGAAAGCACCGGCACGGGAAGGTTTGCCAACTGGCTGGACAATCTGCAGGACTGGAACCTCAGTCGTTCCCGCTACTGGGGTGTGCCCCTGCCAATCTGGGTTACCGAAGACCGGGACGAAATGGTATGCATTGGTTCTGCAAAGCAACTCAAAGAAGCTGTTGAACAATCCATTGGGGCAGGTTTCATGTCAGAAAATCCGCTTCAGGATTTCAGCCCCGACGACATGTCGGATGAAAATTACCTGCGGTTTGACCTGCACCGTCCTTTTGTTGACGACATCATTCTGGTAAGTCCTTCCGGAAAAAAGATGTTCAGGGAGCTGGACCTTATCGACGTTTGGTTTGACAGTGGTGCCATGCCTTACGCCCAATATCATTATCCTTTCGAGAACAAAGAGTTGTTTGAAAGCAATTTTCCGGCTGATTTCATTGCAGAAGGGGTTGATCAGACAAGGGGTTGGTTTTTTACCCTGCATGCCATTTCAACCATGATTTCCGATTCTGTGGCTTTCAAAACCGTTGTATCCAATGGTTTAGTGCTTGACAAAGCCGGCAATAAAATGTCGAAACGTTTGGGCAATGCCATCGATCCGTTTGAAACCATAAAAAAGCACGGGCCGGATGCAACGCGCTGGTATATGATCAGCAACGCACAGCCCTGGGACAATTTGAAGTTTGACCTTGAGGGCGTAGAAGAGGTGAGGCGTAAGTTTTTCGGAACCCTTTACAACACGTATGCTTTCTTTGCGCTGTATGCCAATATCGATGGTTTTACCTATCGTGAAGAAGAAGTTCCTGTTGATCAAAGACCGGAAATAGACCGCTGGATCTTGTCGGAATTGAACACGCTGATCAAGAAAACGGATGCTTGTTACGAAGACTTTGAGCCAACGCGCGCCTGCCGTCTGATTCACAATTTTGTGGATGA
The DNA here is from genome assembly GCA_007695305.1 of Bacteroidia bacterium. Taxonomy (GTDB): domain Bacteria; phylum Bacteroidota; class Bacteroidia; order Bacteroidales; family UBA7960; genus PUPG01. The sequence goes on along the minus strand of REEA01000109.1, from coordinate 23,293 downwards.
GCATTTGAGCAACTGGTATGTCCGATTATGCCGCCGTCGTTTCTGGAAGGGCGACTACACGCAAGATAAGATTTCAGCCTACCAGACCCTTTATCGTTGTCTGGAGTCGCTGGCCATGATCACGGCACCCGTCGCACCGTTTTTTGCAGAGAGGTTGTTTATCGATCTGAACAGTATAACAGGACGACATAAACTCGCATCGGTTCATCTCACCCATTATCCCGAACCCGACACCGCCATGATCGACGCTCAGCTGGAAGAAAAGATGCAGCTGGCGCAAAAAATTTCGTCCATGACGCTTGCATTGAGAAAAAAGGTGAACATCCGCGTGAGACAACCTTTGCAAAAGATCATGATACCGGTGATTGACGAACACTTCCGCAACCAGCTGGAAGGGGTTGAGCAACTGATCTTATCGGAGGTTAACGTGAAGCAGATGGAATACCTTGATGAAACAGCAGGTATACTGATAAAAAAAATTAAGCCAAATTTCAAATCTTTAGGGCCCCGCTACGGAAAAATGATGAAGCAAATTGCTGCCATCATCAACGGCTTTTCACAGGAAGAGATTCAGGATTTTGAAAGTGAAGGGAAAAAGACCCTGATTATTGACGGGCAAGATGTGGAGATTAACCCTGATGATGTGGAGATCATGTCGGAAGACATCCCCGGCTGGCTGGTGGCCAATGAAGGCAAGATAACGGTAGCACTCGACGTTACCATTACGGACAGTTTACGTAACGAGGGTGTTGCGCGGGAGCTGATCAACCGCATCCAAAACCTTAGAAAAGAAAAGGGATTTGAGGTGACAGACAAAATTGAAATCAAGGTTCAGAAACACCCGGGTATTACCAATGCATTATTCAATAATAATGATTATATTTGTTCGGAAACACTGGCAACCAATCTTTGTTACGTTGATACCATTGACGATGATCAAAAGGTGGCCGTGGATCTTATGGATGATGTTCAGACCTTTGTTTCGATCAAAAAAAATCAAAAATAACAAGCAATCATTAAATCCAATAGGTTATGGAAACGAAACGAGAAAAAACGAGGTATTCTGATGAGGAGCTCCAGGAGTTCCGCGAAATCATCATGAAGAAGCTGGAGGAAGCAAGGGAAGGATTGAAGCTGCTCACCGAAGCATATACCACCCAAAATGAAAATGACACCAATGACACCTCTCCATCATTTAAAATTTTAGAAGAGGGTTCACAGGTTCTTTCAAAAGAAGAAAATGGCCAGCTTGCTGCACGACAGCAAAAGTTCATTCGTGATCTGGAAAACGCACTCATTCGTATCGAGAACAAAACCTACGGGATATGCCGGAGCACCGGGAAGCTCATTTCCAAGGAGCGTTTGCGCAGTGTGCCTCATGCCACATTGAGCATTGAGGCAAAAATGAACAGAAAGCCCAACGAAATCTGACCAGGAATAAACTTTTCTGCCGGTTTGAAAAAAAAGCACATCCCCTGGTTGGTCGTTTTAAGCATTCTTTTGCTTGACCAGGTATCCAAGGTTTTGGTTAAGACCAATATGGCACTTGGTGAGAGTATCCCTGTATTCGGTGACTGGTTTATCATTCATTTTACAGAAAACTACGGGATGGCTTTCGGCCTGGAGTTTTCCGGTGAGTATGGAAAGCTTGCCCTGAGTATTTTCCGCATTGTTGCCGTTGTTTTCATTGGTTTATATCTATACCGCCTTGTTGACAAAAAAGCGCACAAAGGGTTGATTTTCTGCGTCTCCATGATTATGGCAGGTGCATTGGGAAACATTATTGACAGTACTTTCTACGGGCTGATTTTCAGCGAGAGTCTTTTTAATGAAGTGGCCGTTATATTTCCTGAGGGGGGAGGTTATGGAACTTTCCTCCACGGCAAGGTCGTTGACATGCTTTACTTTCCGGTTATCAAAGGTACGTTTCCGGAGTGGCTCCCAATATGGGCAGGAGAACCCTATATTTTTTTCAGGCCCGTTTTTAATATCGCCGATGCCTCCATTACAACCGGTGTGTTTATTTTGATTGTTTTTCAGAAGAAATTTTTTGCCCTACAGCAAAAGAAATCTGACAACCCTGACGGAGAAGATATGGCTGAGCAAAGTCCCGAAGAAAAAGACAATGGTTCAAACCCGGTATCGTTTACTGATTTGTCATGAATGGTTTTCTTTTTGAGCAAATTGTTTTTGGTCCGGTAAAGAGCCGCCGACTTGGCATATCTCTGGGAATTAATTTGCTGCCGCTGAACCAAAAACACTGCACTTTCAACTGTTTGTACTGTGAATGTGGCTGGACTCTTCCGGACAATAAAAGCAACGCATCCTATCCTGCACGCAGTGAAGTTTACCAGGCCCTCGAACTACGTTTGCGTGCAATGAAGCAAAAAAAATCACTGCTTGACACTATCACGTTTGCCGGCAATGGAGAGCCCACCTTACACCCTGAATTTGCCGGTATCATAGATGATACCATCATATTGCGGAACAGTTATTATCCGGAGGGGCGCATTGCAGTTCTCAGCAATGCCAGTCTGGCTTCTGAGAAGGAAGTTGCCGAAGCCCTGAAAAAGGTTGATCAAAACATCCTGAAGCTGGATGCCGGTACAAACGAAACATTCCGGCTCATCAATAATCCGGCTGGCCAAGTTCACCTTGACGATATAGTTGAGAATCTGAAGCAGTTCTCCGGCAACTTGATCATACAGACACTTTTTGTACGCGGAACACACAAGGGTGTATCTTTCGACAACACAACGGATCATGAGGTAAGTCTTTGGTTACAGCATATTCAGATGCTGCAACCTAAACTGGTAATGATTTATCCCATTGCCAGGGCAACGCCCACGGAAGACGTGGAAAAAGTACCTGGAGATGAGCTCCTTTCGATTGCAGCCAGGGTGGAGGCACTGGGCATTCCCACCGAGGTATATCCATAGCCGATTCCCTATGCCCTGCAAGAACCGGGCATCAGTTATCCGACCATTTCCTCAACATTCCATGTGAACGCCCGGATACCTTGGGCCTCAGCTGTTTTATTCAGCTCTTCCACTTCCCTGAGCAACTTTTCTGCCATGTCGGCATCAACAACAGATAAAATGGCGGTATTCATTGCCGGCCATGTGTGTGTGCCCATGTGGGGATCGCCTGTTTTTGTTCCCCGGCCCATTACGTCTTGCCACCGGGTAAATCCCCGTGTGTTGGTTTTGTCCAGCAAAGCGGCTACCCTTTCCGTAAGGGCCTGATTGTATACGATAAATACGGCTTTCATACTTTCATCATTTAATGGTCAATAACATCAAAAAGGATAAACAATTGCGCTGAGGTTTATCATGAGTGGCTTCCGTTGATTCTGCGATGTACCTTGCGTCTGTCCTTTTTGATCTTGCGTGCACCAAACATGGTGTAAACCACCGGCACAAATACCAGGGTGACGAGGGTCGAGAAAGAGAGTCCTCCGATGACTGCTATGGCCATTGGCGCCCATATTTCAGAACCTTCGCCAGTGGTCAGCACCATTGGGATCATGGCGAGCAGTGTGGTTAATGTGGTCATTAATACCGGGCGAAGACGTGATTTGCCGGCTGTGATCACCGACTGAACGACACTCATTCCCCGGGCATACATCAGATTGGTAAAGTCGATGAGTACGATCGAGTTTTTCACCACGATACCCACCAGGATAATCCCTCCTATCATGGATATTACGGACAATTCCGTGCCGGAAATAAACAAGGCCAGTATCACACCGGTGAAGGCAAATGGCACAGCAAGCATAATGATAAATGGCATGCGGAAGGATTCAAACTGGGCGGCCATTACAACATAAACCAGGAAAATTGCCAGGAAAAGAAGTAACAGAAGATCGGCAAAGGCTTCCTGTTGATCTTGAATGGCGCCACCAAAAGCGACGCCGATCTCTTCCGGGATTTCCATTTGATCGAGCTCAGCCCGAATATCGGCAGTAACATCTCCAAGAGATCTTTCATGAAGCGCACTGTTAACGGTGAGGTAGCGTATTCTGTTCTTTCTCTCAATATTTGGTGGTGAGAAAAATTCTTCCACGGTAGCAAACTCTTTCACTTTGACAAGATGTCCGGCCGGTGTTCTCACGGAAATGTTTTCGATGTGGGCGATGGAGTTTCTGAACTCTTCCTTGTGTCTAATGACCACATCATATTCTTCTCCGTCTTCGCGGTAAAGTGTTGCTGTCATACCTTCCACCCTGTTTCTAATGGCTTGTGAAACGGTGTTTGCGTTGAGGCCGAACATGGCCATTTTTTCCTGATCGGGAACGATGCGCAGTTCCGGCCGTTCAGGTCCTCTGCTGAGATTTATATCTCTTACTCCGGGGATATTAGCCATTCTTGACATGAGTTCCTCTGCGATTCTTCCGGTTTCATCAAAGTCGTCACCGGAGATTTCAACCTGGACGGGTGCGCCCATACTGAATCCGCCGCCCCCATCGGTTGACACGGAATAGTTAACAATTTCCGGAAATTGTTGCAGCTCCTGGCGCAGTGCTTCGGCGATTTGCCAAACGTCGCGCTCCCTTTCTCTCTGTGGCAGTAGCCGCATGGTGACATCAATTGTATGGCTGCCTGCCATACCTGTGCCAAAAAACATTCCGGCGGTTGCCGCTCCGGAGCTGACGCTGTACATATCAACTTCAGGGAATCTGTCTTCTATGATCTGCTCTATGGCATATGCTGTTTTCGTGGTTTCTTCAAGACGCAGTCCAATGGGGAGTTCAATATCAACATCTATTCTGTTCTGATCGGAGTCGGGCATAAAGGTTGTGCCAATGAAAGGTACCAGGAAGAAGCTGCCCACAAAAATCAGCACTGACACTATGGTTACCAGTGCTTTTCTGCTAACAGCCCATGTAAGCAGCCTTTCATAGCCGTTGTCCAGGCCTTCCAGGATTCGAATAATGGCCTTGGTGGCTTTCGGGCCAAACCCGGCGCTTCTGCCACCTCCTTCTTTCATCAGTTTGGATGTCAGCATTGGGGTTAGCGAAAGAGCTGCAATGGTTGACACGGAAACAGTAATGGCAACGATGAAGCCCAACTGGCGGAAAAACAATCCCATCAGTCCGGAAATCATGGTAAGCGGAAGGAAAACAGCCAGTACAGTCAGCGTGGATGCGACAACGGCAAGCCCCACCTCGTTGGTGCCATAAATGGCAGCTTCTCTTGGTGAGCTACCTCTTTCAATATGTTTTGTAGCGTTTTCAAGCACCACAATAGCATCATCAACCACCATCCCCATGGCAATGGTTAAACTGGAGAGTGAAATCAGGTTTAGGGAGTTCCCTGAGAAATAGAGGTAGACAAAGGCGGCTACCAGTGACACCGGTATGGTGAGAATAATGATAAATGTTGCGCGCCATCGTCCGATAAAGAAAAGCACTACGATGGTCACGAAAATAGCCGCGAAATAGAGAATATTGACGAGGTTATCGACGGCATCGGTGATGAATTCCGAAAGATCAATAACCATCATGAGTTCCACATCCGGGGGCAGGTTTTCCCGAATGTCTGGCAGGCGTTTGTTTATTTCGTTGGCGATTTGCACGGTATTTGCACCGGATTGTCTCTGAACGATCAGGCGCAGTCCCTGCCGTTGATTGAGACGTTCTTCGATGGTTAATTCCCTGAGGGTGTCTTTCACTTCAGCCACATCCGACACATAAACCGGTATTCCGTTGACGCTTCCAATGACAATATCATTGATATGGCGGCTTTCCTGAAATTCCCCTACAAAGCGCAGCGGGTAGTCCACCTGCCCCATTTTGAGGTTGCCGGATGGAAGGTTGATGTTTTCCATGGCCAGCACTGCACCGATTTGTTCGACAGTGATATTGAAGGCATCCAGTTTTTCGGGGTCAACATTTACCTGTACCTCGCGAATGGGTGCGCCCGCCACGCCTACCGTGCCCACACCTTCTATTCTGCTTAGCGGGTTAACCACGTTCTGGTCAATGATCTTGGCAAGGGCAGGGTAGCTTTCATCCGCGGTGGCGGCCAGTATCATTACCGGAATCATCGCCGAGCTGAACTTGAAAATGACGGGCTGTTCTATGTCTTCAGGGAGGAACCTGATGATACGCCCGATTACGTCCCGGACTTCATTGGTTGCTTCGTCCAGATTGGTTTCATACTCAAATTCCAGAATAATTGTTGACACGTCGTCTCTGGAAACAGAAGTGATTTCTTTGAGGTCGGTGATTGTGCTGAGGTTATCTTCAAGGGGCCTGGTAACGTTGGTTTCAATATCAGCGGCACTGGCACCCGGATAGATTGTAAAAATACTGATAAATGGCGGGTCAATTTCCGGATACAGGTCAACGGGCAAGTTCCTCAAACTGTAGGCACCGATTGCCAATAAGGCAACAAATACCATCAGGGTGGTTATGGGTCTTTGTACTGCAGATCGATATAATTTCATCTTACAACGGTTTAGACATTATCAGTTGATTATGTTGGATTTGATGTTGACGATTTCAACTTCTGATCCGTCAACGAGGTTGTGTTGGCCGGTAACTACAATCATTTCTCCTGTGCTGATTCCTGACAATATTTCAAGTTGATCGTCAAAGGTACGTCCGAGGGTGACGGTACGGCGATATGCTTTGTCATCTTCTACAATGAAAACAAAACGTTCGTCGGAGCCCACCTGTTTTCTGACGGCAAGTGAAGGCACCAGCAATCCTTCCATTTCTCCAAGCTTCAGTGAAACCCTTGCAAACATGCCCGGACGCAATGTGAGGTCCCGGTTTTCGATCAGCACTTCAACCTGAAATGTTCCTGACATACGGTCGATGGTAGGATGTATCCTTTTAACGCGGCCGCTGAATGCACGCCCCGGGAAAATATCAAGTGTAATGCTCGCTTCCATCCCGGGCTTTACTTCCGGGAAGAATCGTTCGGAAAGTCCTACCATGATTTTCACGGGTTGAATTTGTTTTAAGGTAACAATTGCAGGCCTGCCTCCCGGTGTGGCGGGAGCCATGGAAAATATTTCACCATCGCTGTTAAAGCGACCGGTGATCATACCGGGGATATTGGCCCTTATCTGTGTGTTCTCTTCGAGATTTTGAACATTGCTGGATGCTACTTCATACTGGGTTTTCAGCTGGTCATATTGTTGTTGTGTCACCGCCCCTACCCTTAGCAGGGTGTCCATACGCCGAAGGTCTTCCCTGATATTGTCCAGTTGCACCTGGGCCTGAAAAAGCTGGGTTCTGTCCATTTGTACCAGCAACTGTCCTTTTTCAACACGGTCTCCCACATCCACATAGATTTTTTCGATGCGCGACGGCGTAGGTGCTCCGATATGCGATACCTCAAAGGGTTCTACAACCCCTGTTATCCGGACATCATTGGGTACTATGGTCTGTTCGATCCTGGTCAGTTCAACAAGGACTTTTTGCCTTTCAGATTCTTCTTCCGGTGTGGTGACACCGCATCCTGAGATGAGCAGTATGAGAGCAACAAGAATCAGGTTTTTGGGTTTTAGAAAAGTTGTCATAACATATTCGTTTTCAGGGTTGTTTTACATATTTCCGTTTTCTCCGATGAATTTATCATACTCTGCTTTTGCGTGCAGGATTTCGTGCTTGGCCTGCAGAAGATTAAACCTTGCCTGCGTCAGGGCTATCTCACTGTCGTTAAGTTCCATCAGCGTTCCCTGACCGGTTTCATATCTTGTTTTGGCAATTTCATACCCTCTTTCTGCCATGCGCACATTATTTCTGGCGTTTGATGTTTTTTCCACTGCCACCATCATTGACCTTAAAATATTATCCAGTTGAATATTCAGATTATCCTGCAGGTAGTCTCTTTGCAGCCTGATTTGTTCTCCGAGGATTTCAAGTTGTTGAGCCTGGCTGCGGATGGCAAATCCGTTAAACAGGGGCACCGTGAGTCTCAGGCCGGCCGAAAATGTCTCGACCCAGCGATAATCGGCAAAGCGGAAGTGGTTTGCTTCGGTTTGATATTGATAGTTTCCGGCAAGATCGAGTGAAGGCAGTCCGTTTGCTCTGACCATTTCCGCTTGCTGGTTTACAAGGTTCAATTGTAAATCCATCTGAACAAGATCGGTGTTTCTGCCCAGGTTTCTATCTGCCTGTGGAATATTAAAGTCGGCAAGCCGGTTCAGGGCCATATCAGACAGGCTTCCCTCGATGGCAACAGGCTTTGCCTTGCCGAGCCCGATCAATGCTTTCAAATAATTGATTGCCACCTCATAGGTGTTTTCCGCCTGCAAAACATTGGGGCGCAGGTTTTCTGTCTGCACTTCGGCACGAATGAGGTCATACTCAGCTACCATTCCCTGTTGATACATGCGTCGCGTCCTTTCCAGGTTATCTTTTGCATTTGTGAAGCTTTTCTGCATCACATCCATGGACTCTCTTGCAAGGAGAACATCAAAAAAAGCAAGCTGGATATTGTACTCCAGTTCAATTTTGCTGCCACGGAATTGTTCCCTGGCAAGGCTTTTTTCTGTCCTTGCAACCCTCATTGACTGATTGAGCCCGCGGTTATACAGAGGCATACTTGCTGCCATTACAGCCATATAGCTGTTTTCTGATCCAACCTCCAGAACACCTTCGCCGAAAGGACTGTCGGCGGGTAAAAAGATTACAGGTCTTTTGATGTTTCTGTTGTAGCTGCCACTGAGGTTCAGCGAGGGAAGATATCTTCCCCTGACTTCGCGAAAGCCCAGTTCTGCACTTTCAATTTCAAGCCCGGCGACATGCAGAGTGGGGTTTCTTTCAAAGGCAATGGCAATTACATCATCAAAGCTGAGATACAGTGTGTCGGTTGATGCCTTCGTAAATACAGGCAGTGCGATTAAAAGCACTGCAGCAGCGACAAACATTTTAATCCGCCCCGCTATATTTCTTTGGTTAATAGGATACATAGCTTTCATGGATATTATTGTAAAACAGGTTTTCAATTTCTTTAAGTCCTTTTTCTGTGGCCATACTTCTTAAGAAGCTCGTAACGATGTAGCGAAACAGGTCGGCCCTTGAGTATCGTTCCAGGGGAAACACTGCGTTGTCGTTCAGAAGATCTACATGCGCAAACAAAAGCTTGGTGGCAATTTCCGGATCTGTTTCCTCCCTGAAATATCCCTGCCGGATTCCCTCGGAAACCAGTTTGCTGGTATATTCATCGCGCTCCCTGATGATTTCAGGAATCCTGCGTTTCCAAATGTTTGGATGCAACTTTTGCAGCTCCCTGGCAAAGTTCGGATGATACTCCTTGATGCGAATAACCGCATGGCGAAAGTGCCTGTGCATGATAACCACAGGGTTCAGATTCTCTGTTTCCAGTTGTTCAAGATACCGGTTGTTTTCATTGGTATGCTCGTCGATACACTGTTCAAGCAACACTTCTTTATTATCGAAATGTTCATACAATGTTCTTTTTGAAATTCCAAGGGCTTCGGCGACCTCATTCATGGTGACAGATCGTATGCCGTTTTTGAAAAATAGTTCGGAAGCAACAGAGACAATTCGTTCTTTTAATTCCATAGGATGTTTATAAAATGTGGTTTGTACATTTCTCCGGCAAATCAGCAAAACAGAAAACCCAAAAGGTTTTTTCGGTTTTTTGAGAAACAAACATTCGTTATCAATTTTTGTGCCAAATATGATTGTTAAAACAATTATTTTACAGGTGCCCTTGTTTTTAAAAGGATTTGACAAATTTATAAAAACCAGTGAAACCAGAACAGTTTTTTGAGTAATTTAACTCCCTGCTGTTGAACAGTATGAAATGTTCATATATGAACAATGGTGTATACCAACCGAACACCGTTGTCCATTGTTAGGGATTTTGTATGGGGGTTGCTGAGAAGACTGGTATTTTAATCTGTATACCCTTTAATTCTCGGAATACGTTTAAAGGTTCGGTTTAACTGTTGGTTTTCCTGTTTGGACAGTTGCAGTACCAAATAAGCTTAGGTCAAGAAGACTATAATTTGTTTATCAACCATTTAAATAACAGCGTTTGTTTCGCGCACAAAACATTAGTTTGCCCTGTGGTTTTTTTGTGTCGGGTTACAAGACGTGCAGATTTTGGGGGTTGAATACAGAAACAAAGAGCAGGGTCCGGGAATGTGGCATTTCCGGCCCTTGCTGATGATTGTAATGATTATAGTGTTTTGGGGCTAATGCGGGGTTCAGCCGCCGTAATTTGTAATTTCGGAGGTAAGTTGATAGTCAAATTCAGGATATTCGTATATGGACATACGGGGTTCGGTTTCTCCGACGGAGTAGCCCCATATGCTTTTGTAATCATTCTTATTTTCCCCCATCCATTCGAGTTGATTGAGATATTTGGCGATGGATTTTGACTCAATGATCACAAATTTTCCTATTTCGTTGATCACCGGGCTATGCGTCCGGGTATGGTCGTGGTCGAACTCAAGGATTCTCCTGCCGTCCTGGGTTATACCTATCACCCTGTATGTCATGCTTTTCCCGACGCCCGGCAGGTTGAGCACATTTCTGTCGGTAGCCAGAAAGGGGATATTTGCTTTGCCGCGCAGTTCATTGATATTATCCACCATATTTTCGGCATCTTCGGGAAAGCTGCGGATTTCGCGGCGGTATTCCACGGGGATTTCACCGATCATTTTTTCTTCTACCTGTTCCTGAGCTGCACGGGCATTGGTGGCAAATTTAAAAGCGTTTTCCCGATACCCTTTTACGGAAAATGTATAATAGGGTAAAACGCCGATATCGTTAAGCACCTGGCGCAATTTATTGGTATGGCCGCGGCGGCTGGCAGGGGCGGTAAAAACCAGTTGGTTTGTTACAGTCCATCCTGCTGCGGTGAGTTTTGCTATGGCTTTTTTCGCTTCGGGTGTTACTTCCATGGGTGACTGGAAATGCGTTTGAATCACGAACTGCTTGAGTCCGATGGTTGAAGCTTTGGTTTTGAATTCAGCAAGTATTTTTGCCAGGCTGTTTGTGACCCTTTGCGGCAGGTAGGCCAGCAGCCTTGTGCCCAGTCTTATTCTGAGAATTTCAGCATACTTTTCGCCATCGGCGCGGTGTTGATTTTTCTTTTTCTTTCTGAGCGCCATATCATACACTGCGTTCAGGATTTTTTCCATTGACTGGTCTGAGCTCATGAGGGCGTCACCGCCGGTGATGAGGATGTCTCTCAGCATGGAGTCTTCTTCCCAGTATTTCATGATCATCTCCAGTTTCTCATCCCATGATTGATTGGGCCGAAGTTTTTCCAGGTTGAAGTTGAGGTTTCCCCGTTGAAAGTCGTACATTCGTTGGCATGAAGCACATAGTCCGGCACAAGCCCTTCCCATGGTATCAGGGATCATGATGGCGACTTCCGGGTATCGGCGGTGGATATTGTGGCTGGTGGGCAAAATCCATCCTGCAGCATTGGGTTTGCCGGGTTCCACAATGTCTTCCATTTCCCATGCAACAATATGTCCGAACTCGTCAACCAGGTCTTTTGAGTAAATCACATAATAGCGAATTGCAAGGTCTTTCCCGAGGGCAAACTCCGGCACATCCACGTTGAGCAGTGAGAGATAATAAGGATTGACAAAGAAAGGGATGCCGCGATCGCGGGCATCATGCAACAGTTTCATGGTGTCTTTACCCAATGAGTGTCCGAGCATTTCATTGAGCGTATCGGGGTCGCGAATGGCAAATTTCAGGTGAAACAAATGGTTGTCCCACCATTTGTTCATCAGTTTGATTTTTTCGTCCGTGCTTGCGCCGGCAGGAAAAGCAAATCGGGTGCTGGTCATTTCGCCATTGTCAATTTTTTTGACCAGCACACGGATGATCCGGTTTTTGTTTTCCTGGCGAATTTTTACCACACGTGGTTCCAGGCCTGAGGGGTAGTCATCCATCCAGTTCAACACCTGTTTTTCGGTTGGAATTGTTCTTTTCAGGGATCCTTTGAATTGCCGGAAAAGGTTCAACATATCGAGGAAAAAATCCTCTGAAGCATCAACCTCTTCCTCCCTTATGGCAAGCCAAAGGGTTTTAAATGGTTGATTGATGACTTTTTTTCCGCGAAGGTTCAGGTCTTCAAACTTTTGACCTTCATGGTCGAGATAATCGAGTATACGGATAGCGGCCAAATCCTGCCATTTTAATTTTTCAAAAGCATCGAAACCGGCTGTTTCAAAACGATAAACAGAAAGGGCGTGGGGGTTGTCTTTTAAATAGTTCGTTGCCATGGCTCTCAGCGCACGGGCAAACTCGCTGAAGTCACCGGTTTCTTCTCCCAGGCGTGCAATATCCTTGTTTTCTTCCAAAAGGAGATTTAATACTTCTTCAGCTTGTGGTGATATTTCAGAATAGACATATTTTGTGTTGACTGAAAGGGACATGATATATATATGGTTTTTATTTGTTTTTCAATTTGCAAATTATTCCCATCGCCTTTTGAGCTGTCCATTGGTTGGAAAAACATATGGAAGACCTTTATCCGGTAACGCTTGTCTTTAAAACAGATTGCTGTAAGTTTCCATGTCTGTTTTCCGACGACTCTCATTGTGATTATCCCCTGGTTTCGGGCAATCAATGGCGGAAAAAGGTGTTTTCTTATCGAAACAAGAAGAAAACAAAATGCAAAAAGTAACTATGCAAAGGTAAGCATTTTCGGGGAAACAGGAAAGGGATGTGCTAATCACCTTCTAACCTGCTGAATTACACGGCGCAAGGAAGGTTCAATGAAGGCTGCTGCCAGTAAAAACATAGCAACAAAAGCCAGATGAACAGGATACATCCATGCTGCCGGCAGGCTGCCGGTTAGTTTGCTTAACAGGTGCACACCGATTGCTGTGGTGACAAGCAGCCCAATTCGCTTGATGTTGTAAGGTATTTTGTAATTTTTCTGACCGGTCAGATAAGAAAGAAGAGCGATTGAAAAGTAGCATACCAGGGTTGCCCATGCAGCTCCGTGGTATCCGAACAGTGGAATCCACCATATGTTCAGAACCAGAGTGATGCATGCTCCGATGATTGCAAACCAAGCGCCATAGTGTGTTTTGGCTGTTAATTTATACCATATGGACAGGTTCCAGTAGATGCCCAGAAAGAGGTTTGCCAAAAGCAGGACCGGAACAATCGAAATTCCCTCGTGGAATTCCGGGCCGATAAAATGTTTCACCAGGTCGATAAACAGGGTAATGAGCAGGAATATGGTCAACAGGCCAATAATGAAGTAGTTCATGATCAGGGCAAACATGTCCCTGGCATTTTTTTGGGATGCTTCTGCAAAGAAAAATGGTTCGGCGGCAAAGCGGTAAGCCTGGACAAAAATGGTCATCAGCATGGATAATTTATATACTGCGCCGTATATACCCAGTTGTTCCATGGCGATATTTTCGGGGAGCAGGTATTTCAGCAGCAGTTTATCCAATGCTTCATTGGCCCACCCGGCCATTCCGGCAACAAGCAGAGGAAGGGCAAAGATGAGCATTTGTCTGAAGAGGATAGTGTCAAAATTCCATTTTACGCGGAACATTTCGGGTGACAGCAATAGCAGGGTAATGATGGTAGCCGCCAGGTTGGCGACGAACACATAACCCACGCCAATTTGTTCGTTATATATTTTTTCCACTACCGGCACCAATGCTTCCGGGCCATTTTCTATGAGCCAGGGGCAAAAGACCAGGAAAAAAAGCACCAGCCCGATGTTGACAATAATCCCGCTGAATCTGATTAAGGCGAAACGCCATGGGCGGTTCCGGACCCTAAGCCTGGCATAGGGGATAGCGGCAATGGCATCAAGTCCAACGATAAGAGCCAGTAATACAATATAGTACACATGGCCTCCATAGCGCATTGCTTCGGCAAGCGGGATTCTGAAGCTTATAACAAGGAAGATAAAAAGGGATGAAGTGAGAAGTACCGACAAAAACGCGGTACTAAAAACGGCATCTTTGTTTCCGCCTTTGTTTTCAGAAAACCGGAAGAGGGCTGTTTCCATCCCATAGGTTAGCACAATGAGCAGGAATGCCACATAAACATACATTTCTGTGACTATACCATACTCTTCCGGTATAAAAACGCGGGTATAGAGGGGTACCAGCAGGAAGTTGATGATCCGGCCAAGGATATTGCTAAGGCCATAAATGGCTGTTTGTCCTGCCAGGCGCCTCAGTGGGTTCACTTTTCCGGGAATAGGGACTAGTGATTGGCTGCTTCCTGCGCACGCATCCTGGCCTTCCAATCCTGGTAGGTGCGCTCAAAGTATTCGGCTTCATTTACGCGCAACCATGTGCCATATTTGACATAGTCAGGGATTTTGCCGCCTTTGGATTTCTTTTTTTCTTCCGGAATGCCCTGCTGATTCAAATGGCGTTCATAAGCGATTTTGCTTGGTCTGTCTTCTTTTCTATTCATGCCTCATATATGTTTTGCTGCCTTTATTACGAATGAGAGAGAAGTGTGTATGGCAGACTGTGGTGAATAAAGTGGTATTGTAGCCCCGACAGGAATCGAACCTGTATCTAAAGTTTAGGAAACTTCCATTCTATCCGTTGAACTACGGGGCCTTTTCAGATGCAAATATATGCAGTTTTTTTAAATTTTAAAAATCAGAACGCCAAAAGATGGATTGTGGAAGGTATCTTTTCGATTAAATATCGTTTTCAGGCTGACCATTAGATATTGTTGGCCGCTCAAAAAGTATCCTGGTCGGGTGGTTTTTTTAGAATGGGTTTTTTGGGGTATTTTATGTTGTAGTTAAGTGGTTTAAGGATTTTGTAATCATCTTATCAGGATTAGCAGACGATACTTCCGTCTTCAATGTCTTTTTCCGGGGTTAGAAATACTAGTTTTCCTTCGTTGTTTTCGGCCATAAGAAGCATTCCATGGGATTCAATTCCCTTGATTTTCCTTGGTTTGAGGTTTGCCAGCCACAGCACTTTTCTGCCGGTTATGGTTTCCGGCTGGTAGTGTTCTGCTATTCCTGACACGATGGTGAATTCACCGCTGCCGGCATCAATGATAAGCTTCATCAGCTTTTTTGTTTTGGGCACTTTTTCTGCATTCCGAACGGTGGCAATACGTATATCAAGCTTGCTAAAATCATCAAAATCAATGGCTTCCTTATATGGAACATGGTCATTTCCGGTGTTGTTATCTTGGCGTGTTTGCAGCAAGCGGTCGACTTGCAGCTGAATTTGTGCATCTTCGATTTTCTCAAATAACAATTCCGGCTTGTTGATGGTATGTCCGGGGGGCAAGAAGTTTGTATCGCCGCCATCCTGCCAGTCTTTCACACTGATATTCAACATGCTTTGCAATTTTTGTGCGGTAAAGGGGAGAAAAGGTGTCGACAACACTGCCAGGCTTGCGCAGATTTGCAGGCTCACATTGATGATGGTTTTCACCTTTTCCGGTTCTTCTCTGATGAGTTTCCAGGGTTCATTTTCTGTAAGATAGCGGTTGCCAAGGCGGGCAAGGTTCATCATTTGCGACAGTGCTTCCCTGAAACGGTATTTTTCGATGTTGTCGCCTATGACAGAGGGAAAGTCTTTGATGCTTTCGAGTGTTTTCAGGTCAGCATCTGCCGGGTCAATTATTTCCGGCACTTTTCCGTCGTAATACTTGTGTGTAAGCACGAGAGTTCTGTTGACAAAATTTCCCAATACGGCCAGCAGTTCATTGTTATTTCGTGCCTGCAGGTCTTTCCAGGTAAAATCATTGTCTTTTGTTTCGGGGGCGGCGGCACAGAGCACATAGCGCAACACATCCTGCTTACCGGGGAAGTCTTCCAGGAAAGAGTGCAACCAAACGGCCCAGTTTCTGGAGGTAGATATTTTATCTCCTTCGAGGTTTAGGAATTCGTTTGCTGGCACATTATCGGGGAGGATGTATGAACCTTCTGCATGTAGCATTACGGGAAAGATGATACAATGGAAGACGATATTATCCTTGCCAATAAAGTGTACCAGTTTGCTGTCGGGGTCCTGCCAGTATTTTTTCCAGTCATTGCCGGTTTTCATTGCCCATTCGCGGGTTGCGGAGATATAGCCGATGGGTGCGTCGAACCACACATACAATACTTTCCCTTCGGTATTTTCCAGTGGAAGCTTAACGCCCCAGTCGAGGTCACGAGTTACGGCACGGGGTTGAAGGCCCTGATCAATCCATGATTTGCACTGTCCATAAACATTTGGTTTCCAGTCTTCTTTATGGGAGTCCAGTATCCAATGCCGAAGCATCTTTTCATAATTGCCAAGGGGTAAATACCAGTGGCGTGTTTTCTTCATCACCGGTTTGTTGCCGCTCAGGGTTGATTTGGGGTTTATCAGGTCTGTGGGACTGAGGCTTGTGCCGCAGTTCTCGCATTGGTCGCCATAGGCCTTTTCGTAACCGCAGTGGGGGCAGGTTCCGGTTATGTACCTGTCTGCCAAAAATTGCCGGTTTTCCTCGTCATAGTATTGTTCAGTTTCTTTTTCTATAAAAGCATTTTTATCGGACAGGGTTTTAAAAATGCCGGCAGCCGTTTCGTGGTGTATTGGTGCGGAGGTTCTGCTGTACACATCAAAGCTGATCCCAAACTCCCGGAATGAATCTTTGATCAGCGTGTGATACTTGTCAACCACTTGCTGGGGTGTGATTCCCTCCTGGCGCGCTTTGATGGTGATTGGTACGCCGTGTTCGTCGCTTCCGCAAATAAATACCACATCTTCTCCTTTCATCCTCAGGTATCGGGTATAAATATCTGCGGGGACATATACACCGGCGAGATGACCGATGTGGATGGGGCCATTGGCGTAGGGTAAGGCAGCTGTTACTGTGTGTCTTTTGTATTTCCGGGTGTTTTTGTTTGTCATTTTTTGTTTTTGTTGTGATGGTGCTTTACACACCAACATGTTCATGCTCGGGGATTTAATCGTGCAAAGGTAGTAAATGTTGCGGAGCCTTGGGGTCAAATCTCCCTGTCTGGAAAGAAAGTATTAACTTTGCATAGATAAAATGACATCATGACATGATGTTTTTCTGCGCTGAATTGTTCATATAGTATGAGTACCGGTGGGCATCTCATGAGCACGTTTGTGAACCATGTACGTAAAAACATTTGCAATGTGCGCATGCTTTTATACAGAGGTGCTGTGGATTTTTTTTATGATAATCTTTCAGAAAACAGGATATAATTATGGATATACAATCCATCAAACAGCGATTTGGTATTATCGGTCATTCACCCAGGCTTGACCAGGCCATTGACGTAGCGCGCCAGGTTGCACCTACCGATATTACAGTTTTGATTACGGGTGAGAGTGGCACAGGGAAGGAGTCTTTTCCCAAGATCATTCATCATTTGAGTGCGCGCAAGCACGGGCCATACATTGCAGTCAACTGCGGGGCCATTCCCGAGGGGACCATTGATTCTGAGCTATTTGGTCATGAGAAGGGTTCTTTTACCGGGGCGCATGATGCCCGCAAGGGGTATTTTGAAGTTGTTAACGGCGGCACCATTTTCCTTGATGAGGTGGCTGAGTTGCCGATGCTCACGCAGGTAAGGCTTTTACGGATACTTGAAACCGGTGAGTTTATAAAGGTAGGATCATCAAAGGTACTCAGGACAGATGTGCGGGTGGTGGCGGCCACCAATGTAGATTTACAGCAAGCGGTTTCTGCCGGGAGGTTCAGGGAGGACCTGTATTACCGTTTGAACACTGTTCCGATCAACGTACCACCTTTGCGTGAAAGGAAAGAAGATATCATTATGCTTTTTAAAAAGTTTTCTTCTGATTTTGCGGAGAAATACCGGATGCCGCCTTTGCAACTCACCCACGATGCTGAACAGTTGCTGATCGTTCACAGGTGGTCGGGAAATGTCAGGCAGCTGAAAAACCTTGCCGAGCAGATGTCGGTGATTGAAAAAGACCGGCAGGTTACTGCTGACACCATCAGCCGTTATTTGCCCCGTGCAACTGACAATCCTCTGCCCGTATTATTCAGGGATATTCAGGCTTCTGAGGCCGGGTTCAATGAGCGGGAGATTCTTTATAAGATCCTGTTTGACATGAAGCGTGACATCACGGATATGAAGAAGATTATTTTGCAGATGCTGGATGAGGGTCAATTGCCGGGAAGTTTCCAGGAAGAACATGCGCATCTCATTGAAAAAATCTCAAAAGACAGCAATTTGCCTCATATTTATGAGGAAAACCAGGTTAATATCAGCAGGCAGGAAGATGACGAAAGTGTTGTTGAGGGTTACGAAGAGGCGCCTCACGAATATGTGGAGGAGAGTTTGTCTTTGCAGGAAAAAGAGAAGGACCTGATAGAAAAGGCTTTGCAGAAACACAATGGCCGCAGAAAGAAGGCAGCAAGGGAACTGGGCATATCTGAACGTACATTATACCGTAAAATTAAGGAATACGAGATATCATAGGCTATTTTTTATTACCTTTGCAGGCCGAAAAACACGGGTTAATGCTGATCATGAAGAAACAGTATACAGGTTTGGTAATGAGTATCCTTATTGCAGCTGCCATGCAGTCGTGCGGGGTTTATTCTTTCACGGGTGCCAGCATTCCGCCGCAGGCAGAAACGATCTCTGTTGATCATTTCCCGAATGACGCACAGCTGGTACAGCCAATTTTGAGTCAGCGTTTCACGGACGAACTCAGGAACAAATTCATGCGTCAGACCAATTTGCAAATGGTTGACGGGGTGGGTCATCTTCATTTTGAGGGTAGCATTGTGGGATACAGGACGGAGCCCATTGCCATTACCGGGGATGACCGGGCGGCCATGAACCGTTTGACCATCACTGTCAGGGTTTCTTATATAAACGAATTTGATGAGTCAGCAGAATTTATCAACCGGAATTTCTCCAGGTATTTTGATTATGACAGCAACCTGAGTTTGTCACAGGTTGAAAATGAAGCCATTGATCAGATTGTTTCAGAGTTGGTTGAGGACATTTTCAACGAAGCTGTTGTTAGCTGGTAGTAGTCATTATCAAAGGGCAAATCATGTTTACATCCACACAGTCAAGGTTTTCCGACATCCTTCATGGCAAAAGGGGGCTGGACCGTATTAGCGTTGTTTTTCTTCGCCGCCTGGTGTCGAAATATTCTTACTCGCAGCCTGTGAGAATGATTTACGCCAAGGCACTGATGGATGGCGACAAGGAATTGTTTGAGGTGGAAGTGAACAGGGCTGCGGCCATTGCTCCTGAGCGGAGAAAGTTTCGGGCATATATTTCCGGCAAGGAAGTTGCGGGTATTTCAGCGGGTATGCGCGTTGGTTCCGGCAGTGCTGAAAGGAAGGGTCCTGATCGTGATGCAGGTACCGGCAAAAAGAGAAAACTTGCCCAGCAGGAAATTATCGATCGTTTTTTGGAGGTGCAACCCCGGATTGAAGGGAAAAAAGAGGGTTTGCCGGAGGGGGATTTATCGCCGGAGAGCCTCTCTTATGACCCGTCACTGGCCAGTGAAACCCTGGCTGAAGTTTTTCTGAAACAAGGAAAAACCGCGCGGGCGATATCCATTTATCAAAAATTAAGTTTGATGTTTCCCGAAAAAAGCAGTTACTTTGCAAAAAAAATAGAATCCATTCAAAAAGAAAACAATTAAAACCGATTAAATAATGGGCGCATTTGTATTAATATCCGTTTTGATTCTGATCACCTGCATTCTGCTGGTGTTGATCGTATTGGTTCAGAATGCCAAAGGCGGCGGACTGGCTTCAAATTTTTCATCCAGCAATCAGATCATGGGTGTAAGAAAAACCACGGATTTCCTTGAGAAGGCCACCTGGACGCTGGCCATTGTATTGCTGACACTGACCTTAACCTCAAACTTTGTGATTCCAAGGTCACAAATGGGGGCAGTACCTGAAAGTGAAGTGCGGGATCTTATACCTGCCTCCCAGGCTCCACGCATGGATTTCCAAACGCCTCCAGCACAGGCAATTCCTGAAGACATTGAAGACATCCGGGATTTGGAACAAATTCCTGACATAGACAACTAGGGCACTTTCAAACTGTTTAAAAAAGTGTCAGAATGGCATGCCGTTCTGACACTTTTTTTATTTGTCGGGCATAATCCTGAAAAAATGACAAGCAAAGTGGTATATGGCCGCTTTGGCACAATATGTGAAAAGGGCGATGTTGCATTTAGCATTGCAATTTCATTTACAATCGTATATATGTCTAACTTGAAAAATCAAAAAACATGACAAAAGTGAACATCAAGCCATTAGCTGATCGCGTTTTGGTTGAACCCGCTCCTGCTGAAGAAAAGACTTCGGGAGGCATTATTATCCCCGACACAGCCAAGGAAAAGCCCCAGATGGGCACAATTGTGGCCGTTGGCGATGGCACAAAAGACAACCCGGTCACCGTAAAGGTCGGAGACAAGGTGCTTTACGGCAAGTATGCAGGCACTGAACTTACCTATGAAGGCAATAATTACCTGATCATGCGCGAATCGGATATTTACGCTGTTGTGTAAGGAAACAAACAATCATTTCATAAACAATAAAAAACAAAGAATTATCATGGCAAAAGACATAACCTTCAACCTGGAAGCAAGAAATGCTTTAAAAAAAGGGGTTGACAAACTATCAGATGCAGTTAAGGTAACCCTTGGCCCCAAAGGCCGCAATGTGATTATGGATAAAAAGTTTGGTGCACCGATCATTTCCAAGGATGGTGTTACGGTGGCCAAAGAAATTGAACTGAAAGACCCGGTTGAAAACATGGGTGCACAGATGGTGAAAGAGGTTGCCAGCAAAACGGCTGATGTAGCCGGCGATGGCACCACTACTGCAACTGTACTTGCGCAATCCATTATTCACAGCGGATTGAAGAATGTGGCTGCCGGTGCGAATCCGATGGACCTCAAGCGCGGCATCGACAAAGCAGTTGTAAAGGTGATCGAACATCTGCGCCATCAGTCAATAGAAGTTGGTGACAGCATTGAAAAAATCGAGCAGGTTGCCACCATTTCCGCCAATAACGATCATTCCATCGGCAAACTGATCGCTGAGGCCATGTCGAAAGTAAAAAAGGAGGGTGTTATTACCATTGAGGAAGCTAAAGGTACCGAAACCAGTGTTCAGGTAGTAGAAGGTATGCAGTTCGACCGTGGTTATATCAGCCCCTATTTTGTGACCGACACCGAGAAAATGGAGGTGGTATTCGAGGATCCGTATATTCTGGTCTATGACAAAAAGATCAGTACCATGAAGGATTTTCTGCCCATTCTTGAAAAGGTGGTACAAACGGGCAAGCCTTTGCTTATCATTGCAGAAGATGTTGACGGCGAAGCTTTAGCTACTCTGGTGGTGAACAAGTTGCGTGGTTCATTGAAGATTGCCGCGGTGAAAGCTCCCGGTTTCGGTGATCGTCGCAAGGCCATGCTGGAAGACATTGCAATCCTTACCGGTGGCACATTGATCAGCGAAGAACAGGGTTACAAGCTGGAAAATGCAGACTTGTCGCACCTGGGTAAAGCTGAAAAGATTACCATTGACAAAGACAATACTACCATCGTGAGTGGCCGGGGTGATAAGGAAAACATCAAGGCACGCATCAACCAGATCAAGGCCCAGATTGAGAACACAACCTCTGACTACGACAAGGAGAAGCTCCAGGAGCGTCTGGCGAAGCTTGCAGGTGGTGTGGCCGTTCTTTATGTTGGTGCAGCGAGCGAGGTGGAGATGAAAGAAAAGAAAGATCGTTTTGATGATGCTTTGCATGCAACCCGTGCAGCCGTAGAAGAAGGCATTGTACCCGGAGGAGGTATTGCATACATCCGTGCGCTGGAGGCCCTGGAAAACTTCACCGGTGATAACACTGATGAAGACACCGGTGTGGCCATTGTTCGCAGAGCCATGGAAGAACCGCTCCGCATGATTGTAGAAAACGCAGGTGTAGAAGGCTCCATAGTGGTGCAGAAGGTAAAGGAAGGAAAGAATGATTTCGGATTTAATGCACGCACGGAAACCTATGAAAACCTGTATGAATCAGGTGTAATTGACCCAACCAAGGTGACGCGTGTGGCGCTGGAGAATGCAGCATCCATTGCAGGTATGTTACTGACTACCGAATGCGTGCTGGCAGACATTCCCGAAGAGAAGTCCGATGTTCCGCCAATGAATCCGGGTATGGGCGGCATGGGTGGCATGATGTAGCACCCAATCACGAATATATATCCAAAGAGGCTGTCTGCAGGCATTTTGCAAACAGCCTCTTTTTTTACACGCTCTGAATAGGATTAATATCCGGGATAAAAAGCCGATGAAGAGACCTGCAACCCTTTTAAACGTGGCTGTTTGTTTTTTTACTTTTCATCAAGGATGTTGATTTTTTCTATCCGGTCACCCTGTTTAATTTCATCGATCACGTCCATCCCTTCCACCACTTTTCCGAAACAGGTATGGTTCCCGTCGAGATGTGCAGTATTTTCCCGGCTATGGCAGATGAAGAACTGCGACCCCCCGGTGTTTCGCCCGGCATGTGCCATTGACAATACGCCACGGTCGTGGTACTGGTTCTCTCCGTCTGTTTCACAATCAATGGTATAGCCGGGGCCTCCCATTCCAGTACCGTGGGGGCAACCTCCCTGAATGACAAAGTCGGGGATCACCCTGTGGAAGGTTAATCCATCGTAAAATCCTTTTTTTGAAAGAAGTACGAAGTTTTTTACTGTACCCGGTGCGTCTTTTTCATAAAACTCCACGATCATCTTCCCTTTTTCTGTAATGATTTCTGCTTTTAGCATAACAAGATTTATTGATTAATGATAATTATTGATGTTTTTTTTATTCTTTGAGAGTCATTTCTGCACGCAATTGATCAAAGAAGTCTGAATCATCATTAACAGAATGAACCGTATAGTTCATAGTTATGACCGTTCCAACCAAGGTTCCGCTTCCTTCAAAAACAAAAACGTTTTGGGTCTGAGGGAACACAATTATGTCGTAGCCATGCACTTCTGCGAGAACCTCAATATCAAAGTTGTAAAAATTATTGATGCGCATCATATTTTCAGTACCAATATCCTTACTAATTCTCACCACATAATCATCTCTTGGTGTGTAAGTTATAAGGCTATATTCAACCACTTCATATCGCCCGATAAATTTATTACGGTCATCCTTTTTGTCGCTGTCGCAACCTGTCATTGTTAGCAGGTAAAGTAAAACTAAGCAGAAGAAAATGATGGTTTTGGCTTTCATTTTTTAAATAATGAGATCATAATAAAGCTCAAAAGTACGCAAATAATCAAAAAGAGAGGCACAAGGAGATGTCCGGAA
>REEA01000092.1 GCA_007695305.1 Bacteroidia bacterium | reverse complement strand
CTTTCAGCAGCACAGCTGCAAAAGGTGCGCATCGAAGACCTGATGGAAAGACGTCGCATCGTGCTCGACAGCAACAATATCGCCCGGGATGTCCGCAACAAGGTGGTGATGGTAACCGGTGCCGCGGGATCCATCGGCGCAGAAATCGCCAAACAGGCTCTTGTGTTTGAACCCGCTAAACTCATTTTGCTCGACCAGGCCGAGTCTGCCCTCTATGATCTTCAGTACGAAATATTCAGTAACAAAGCCTACAAAGATTTACATCGTCTGACCGAATACCTGGTGGCCAACATCAAAGACCGGCAGCGCATGGAACGCCTTTTCAAAGAGCACAAACCGGAGATCATATACCATGCGGCGGCCTATAAGCACGTGCCGCTTATGGAGTCTTTCCCCTATGAGGCCTTGCTCACTAACGTGTTTGGAACAAAAATCGTTGCCGACCTTGCCCTGGAAAACGGTGTGAAAAAGTTTGTCCTGGTGAGTACCGACAAGGCCGTGAACCCCACCAATGTAATGGGTGCATCCAAACGCATTGCAGAGATATACGCCCAGTGCCTGAGCAACAACACCACACAGTTTATAACCACCCGTTTCGGCAATGTGCTCGACTCCAGCGGATCGGTAATTCCGCTGTTTCGTAAACAAATCGAACGCGGAGGACCCGTTACCGTCACCCATCGCGACATTACCCGCTACTTCATGATGATCTCCGAGGCCTGCAACCTGGTGCTGGAAGCAGGTGCCATGGGAAATGGCGGTGAAATATTCCTGTTTGACATGGGAGAACCGGTTAAAATCATCGATCTTGCCCGCAAGATGATCCGGTTAAGCGGTTTGGAACCCGACAAAGACATCCTCATCCGGGAAATCGGCCTGCGACCCGGCGAGAAATTGTTTGAAGAAGTGCTGAACCAGGAAGAGAACACCCTGAAAACTTACCATCCCAAAATCATGCTCGCGAAAGTACGCACCTACGATAAAGAATGGGTGTTACAACAGGTGATGGAGCTGCAAACCCTTGCCGGCAAAGAAGACGACTTTGGCCTCGTTGCCAAAATGAAAGCCATCGTGCCGGAATACCGCAGCGAAAACTCAGTTTTTTGCAGCCTTGATGAGGGTGGGTGAGCGAGGGCCTCGCTCACTCACCCTCATCCTCCGGGTCCTTCAAACGAAACCAGCTGTGGTGTTCGTTTTGTGCCATCTCCACCAGGCCTGCTACCATCATGTCAACAATCACATCCTCGGCACGGCCCCTGGGCAGGCCGGACAGCCGGCTATAATTCTGAAGGGTAATAATGGGGTGGTTGCTCAAATGCTGAAGCAACAGCTTTTCGCTGTCGGAGTAATGGATTACAGTACCCCTGGGGCTTTTCTGCCGCTTCCAGAATTTGATCATGATGGTGTCGGCGAGAATGTTCTGATCTCCAACCCGGATCCATGCCATCCAGGTATTGGTTTCCGTTTTGGCATAAACCGGCTTTAACTGGGCCCTTGGCACATCCACTTCCAAAATCCTTTTCCCGTCAATGTTCCAGTGCCGAAAGGCAAAATCCATCTCCGGTTTACAATACATGGCGGCGGCGGCCTCTATCATGTGGTACTCTTCCTCCGTACGAATACCTGCAATAACGCCATTGTCCTTCACGCCGATGAGTAGCTTGCCTCCATCTGTATTGGCAAACGCCACCAGGGTGCGGGCAATTTTCCGGCTGTCGTTAACCTGGAATTTGAAATCCTGTTGCTGGTGTTCTCCCTGAAGAATCAGGTTTTTGATATAGGTTGACACGGCTAAAAATCAATTTTTGGTGTTTCCTTTCATTGTTTTCCTTGCGGAAAAGAACACCTGAATACGTGACTTATCGGGTGCCGGAGGTGTCTAGTAGGCCCTCCCTCCTTTTCCTTCAATATAATTGATAAACGATCTGTTGGCTACTTTGTTCCCTCCCGGTGTGGGATAGTCACCGGTAAAGTACCAGTCGCCCTTATGTCCCGGGCATGCAGCATGCAGGTCTTCGATGGTTTGATAAACGATTTCAAGCCTGGATTGCACCTGAGGAGGGTGTAGCATCCGGGCAATGCGTGCGGAGATCTGCGTGGCAGTAAACGGACGGTATATCTCTTTTACCGCGTTTTCAACTTCTTCGGCGGGCAACGCCATCTGTGCCTTGCATTTGTTATAAACTTCCGTGATGATATGCTCCCGGCCTGTATCCCTGAGCAATGAAATGGCAGCGTGGAAAGCGATAAAGTCGCCGAGGCGGGTCATGTCAATGCCATAACAATCCGGATAACGTATCTGGGGGGCTGACGAAACGATCACGATCACGCGTGGGCCAAGGCGGTCCAGAATACGTATAATGCTTTGCTTCAGCGTTGTTCCCCTGACAATGCTGTCATCAATGACCACCAATGTGTCCACATCCCTGCGTACAACACCGTATGTAACGTCATACACGTGCTCCACAAGCTCATCGCGCTTCATGTCTTCTGTAATGAAGGTACGGAGCTTGGCGTCTTTCACCGCCACCTGGTCAATACGGGGCCTCAGCGATAAAACCTTTTTCAGTGCTTCCCGGTTGTAATTTCCCTCCATTTGAATGATTCGGTCTGTCTTCACACTGTCGCAGAAGTCGTGCAGGCCCTCCACCATCCCTTTAAAGGCAGCGATTGCCGTATTGGGGATATAGGAGAAAAGGGTGTTTTCCAGGTCGTAGTGAATGGTTTTGAGAATGGCAGGTACAAGCTGTTTGCCTAGCTGTTTTCTCTCCCGGTAAATATCGGCATCAGTGCCACGAGAAAAGTAAATCCGCTCAAATGAGCACGATTTCTTTTCTCTTGCAGTCTGGCATTGTGTTGTTTGAACTTCTCCGTTTCTTTTGATGATCAACGCCTGCCCGGGTTCAATTTCCAGAATCTTCTCCATTGGCACATTGAGAGCAGTTTGAATGGCCGGGCGCTCGCTGGCAGCAACCAGTACATCATCATCATAATAGTAAAATGCCGTCCGGATTCCATTCGGGTCGCGCATGATAAAAGCATCACCATGCCCCACAAGACCAGCTACAACATATCCCCCATCCCAGTATTTTGATGCGTTTGACAACACATTGACCAGATCCAGATCGCGCGCAATAAGCGGTGAAATTTCACGCTTGGTAAAGCCTTCGCTTTTAAACTTCCGGTAAAGGTCTTCATTCTCATCATCCAAAAAATGACCGATCTTTTCGAGAATGGTAACCGTGTCACTGTTTTCGCTGGGATGTTGCCCTATATGTAACAGGCTGTTAAACAGCTCATCAATATTGGTGAGGTTAAAGTTCCCGGCGATCATCAGGTTTTTCGACATCCAGTTGTTTTCTCTCTGAAGCGGATGACAGTATGCCAGTTGGTTGCGGCCAAACGTACCATAGCGCAGGTGACCCAGAAATAGTTCCCCGGTAAAATCCAGGTTTTGTTTCAGCCACAGCACATCATTCTTCACCGAAGGATTTTCCATGATGGCACCTTCAATCTTTCCCCTGATCCGGTTAAAAAGGTCTTGTATTGGGTTGTTGTGTATGCTGCGCAGACGGTTCATGTAAGGTGTCCCGGGTGGAACATCAAATTTCACGCATCCCAGGCCGGCCCCGTCCTGCCCGCGGTTATGCTGTTTCTCCATCAGCAAATAAAGCCTGTCGAGCCCGTAAAAAGCCGTTCCGTAATGGGAAACATAGTATTCCAGTGGTTTGAGCAAGCGCATCAGCGCCACACCACACTCGTGTTTAATTGGATCGATCATCGCAAAAGAAACGTAAAATACAAAGGTAAGAAGAAAGTCTGTATGCTTTCCACCTGCCTGTTTGTCATGCCAATAAAGACACAGGGCTCTGTCCAGGGTCCTGGTTGGTATCTGCGTAACCCGCGTGTTTATTGCGCTTTTGCGGGTTGTTTTTCTTCTTCTCTGCCGTAGCTGTTGATGAGTTCGATGGTTTTTTGTTTGGTGTCGCGTAAAAACCATTTTTTGTATTCAAATGGTATGAATGCCGATTTCACCCCGTTGATCACCAGGTCCAGAATGTTTTGTGAAGTCAGGTTAAAGGTTTTGTATGCCAGGTAATATTCGTCGGTCATGGTCGTAAGGGTCACCAATCGGTTGTCCGTGTTTAGTGTCACACGCAATCCCAGGTCAAGATAAAACTTGAAAGGATGTCTTTCTATGGTTTTGGCTGCCTGGGTTTGTACGTTGCTTGAGAGGCAAATTTCCAGGGGAATCCGATGGTCGTTTACATAGTTCAGAAGGTCGCCGTTTTCTTTCAGACGAGTGCCATGGCCGATGCGGTGCGCACCACAATAATGCAGCGCCTGGTGAATGCTGTCGGGGCCGTAAGCTTCACCTGCATGGATGGTGACATTGATATTGTTTGACAAAATCAGGTTAAACGACTCCAGGTGGTCGCGTGCCGGATAATTGTACTCTGCACCGGCAAGGTCGTATCCAACCACTCCCCTGTTTTTAAATGCAACAGCCAGTTCGGCCATTTGCATGCTAACATCCGGAGAAATATTCCTGATGCCGCAAACAATCACACCACTTTTGATCCCAAAATCACGCTCTCCGTCCTTGAGACCTTCCACCACTGCCTCAAGGATCGTGGTCACAGGTAAGCCTTTATCGGTATGAAGAATTGGCGAATAACGAACTTCAAAATAGTCGACGCTTTCGGCGGCATTGTCTTCTATCAGCTCATATGCCGCACGGTAAAGAGACTCCTCGGTTTGCAAAACCTTCAGCGTGAGATCGAAGGCTTTCAGATAATCCGTCAACGACTCATGGGTTTTACCCGGCTGTAACGTTTTCTCCAGCTTTTTCAGGGTGTCGGCACCAATATCCACATTGTCCTTTGCCGCCAAATCAAGTATGGTTTCCGGACGCAAAGAACCGTCCAGGTGAACGTGCAGGTCTGTTTTAGGTAGTTTTTTGAAAAAGTCCCTGTCAAACGGTTTTTCCGGTTCGAACAGGTCCATATCGTGGGAATAATACATTTCTTTTTGTCTCATCTCTTTCTTCTTTGCGTTTTGTGAAGCTTACCGGACTATGTTCATTATCCCGCTTATTCAAGGGTCTTTCCCTTCTTCACCAATTATTATACTTTACGTTTATATGCATAAAATGTTTCATTTCTGTGGGATGCCTGGTGTCAGGAAAACCGCTGCAGGATTGTTTTTACGCTACCTGCATATCCGCCACCAAACAAATTCACATGTACCATAAGCGGATAAAGGTTGGCAATATCCATGCTTTTTTCCCAGGACTTATCCAGCGGATAAACATCTCCGTATCTGTCGTAGAAGCTTTGTCCGAAGCCACCGAAAAGTTTACTCATGCCCAAATCCATATACCTGTGACCGTAATAAACGGCTGGGTCTATGATCACCGGCTCCCCGTTTTCTCCTGTCATAAAATTACCGTTCCATAGGTCGCCATGCAATAAGGATGGTTCCTCTTCGGGAAAAAAATCGGGAAGGTAGCGGTAAAGAGATTCGAACAGGTTTGTATACTCCTTCCCTACCCTGCCATTGTCGCGTGCCAGCTTAAACTGGTACTCCAGGCGCCGGATTATAAAAAAGGAAATCCAGTCTGTATGTTTGGTGTTTTCCTGGGGGAGGCTTCCGATGTAGTTATCGTGGTCGAGTCCAAACCGGCCATCTTCAGGTTTGTGCAAGTGCAGACGGGCAAGATCCTTTCCAAAAGCCTCCCAAAACCCTTGTTTTTTGGAAGCACTGCGTATGTATTCCAGTACCAGGGTGCTGTATGTTTCCCCGTCGCGGAAGCCTGTAACCCGGGGTACCCTGACAGACCCTGCCTTAGCAAGCATTTCCAGCCCGGCGGCTTCCGCTGCAAACATTCCGGGATATCGGTTTGTGTCGTTGTATTTAACAAAAAACACCCCCGCGTCCGTTTCCACCAGGTGGGCATCATTGATACAGCCGCCCCCTACCGGTGAAGAACCCGTAATTTCCACGTCTGTCCCGCGAAACTTCTTCACCAATTTTTTTAAAGACTCCTGTACTTCAATGGGTAACATGCCTCTTCTATCCGTATTTGTGTATAAAAAAAGTAATTAGCAGAAAAACATCCACTAATTACCGTTTATGTGTTTCGTTTGATCTTTGTGGAGAATACCGGGCTCGAACCGGTGACCTTTTGGCTGCCAGCCAAACGCTCTAGCCAACTGAGCTAATTCCCCTTTTTGCGTTTGCAAAATTAATATCTTTTATTAATTTGGCCAAAAAAATATGAACCATCGATTGTCCCAAAACACAACCACTAATTATGAAACGCCTGTTCTGTGCAGTAAAAATCAAACCCTCCGGAGAAATCACCGATGCCATATACCATTTCCGTGAATCCTTAACCAAAGAACGCATCAATTGGGTGTCGCCGGAAAACCTGCACCTTACCCTGAAGTTTTTTGGAGATACGCCCGTCCGTGATCTGGATGCCATCGTACAGGCCCTTCAAAAAGCTGCTTCGCTTGCTTCCCCTTTTTCGTTCAGCATAAAAGGCTGCGGGACCTTCGGAAACCCCCGGATGCCGAGGGTGTTGTGGTTTGGCATTGACCAACCCCATGGTTTACAATCCCTGTATCATACAGTGAATAAAGCCCTGGAGCCTTTGGGCTATGTGCCCGACAAAAAAGTATTTGTCCCCCATTTAACCATCGGACGCATCAGGCATCTTGAAGATACCCGTATCCTGCAGGAGCTTCTCGGGGAATATGAAGAATCCGGATTTGGTAAAGTGATGGTAACACGCTTTCATTTGTTTGAAAGCATCCTGCGGCCCCAAGGTCCGGAATACCATATCCTGGAAAACTTTAGTCTATAGATACACCGGTATCGTTTGTCGCAACATGCCCTCAAGGGCTCCTGTTACCTGTTTTCCGTTAAGGCCCTGCCTGCTTTTCAGCAAACCTTTCCCTGAAACTCCTTACAAACTTTGGAAGAACCCGCCTGGGACCCCATGCTCTATTTAAAAAAACCCGGGCAAAAATGTTTTTAACTTTTGGTGAAACAGCATGTAGCCGGCCGGATTTGGACATCGTGACTTTATAGGCTTTTATTCCCATGCGTTCAGAAAACGCAGGCAGCCTTTTTTTTACGGCCATTTGCCTGTTTTGTAACAACTGGTGGTGCAGGTCTATGGCAACCGGACAACAGTCGGTACAGGCACCACAAAGACTGGATGCATAGCTTAGGTGGACATATTCGGCAAACTGTTTGGAGAGAAACGGGCTTATGACGGCACCAATTGGGCCGCTGTAGGTTGTATGATAGGTGTGACCGCCAATGTTTCTGTAAACAGGACAAACATTCAGGCAGGCACCGCAGCGTATGCATGAGAGCGCGCGGCGCTGCGGAATTTGTGCAAGCAGGTTGGTCCTGCCGTTGTCAAGCAAAATCACATACATCTGTTCCGGTCCGTCTGTTTCACCTTCTGCCCTTGGACCGTATAGGAGGGTATTATAGGCCGAAATTTTTTGTCCGGTACCGTGACTCGCCAGCAAAGGCCAGAAGAGGGACAG
The DNA here is from genome assembly GCA_007695305.1 of Bacteroidia bacterium. GTDB lineage: Bacteria > Bacteroidota > Bacteroidia > Bacteroidales > UBA7960 > PUPG01. The sequence continues at coordinate 1,899 of REEA01000092.1, read as the reverse complement.
ATCTGCTGTGGCGGGAATCAGCTTTTCAATGCCTGTGATCACAATGTGTATTTTCGGGAAAGAAACGGAAAACAAGGCATTTCCTTCATTTTCGGTGATAGCTACTGCACCGCTCTCGGCCACCAGGAAGTTGGCCCCCGTTATCCCGGCTTGCGCTTCCATAAACTTCGGACGCAGTGTTTCCCTTACAAACTTCGTGATTTCTCCGGGTGTTGCCTTTTCTGACAACCCAAATTGCTTGTGGAATATTTTCGCAACATCGGCAGCGGAAAGATGCATGGCCGGCGTAACTATATGATAAGGTCTGTCATTGGAAATCTGAACAATGTATTCACCAAGGTCGGTTTCCAGACATTCTATACCATTTTTCAGCAAAAATTCAGAAATGCCAATTTCTTCCGTCACCATAGATTTGGACTTCACCACCTCCTTCACAAAGTTTTGCTCCAAAATCTGCAGAACAGCCTCTCTGGCTTCTTCTTTATCCTGCGCCCAGATCACTGTTGCACCGCGACTTGTAATCTGTTGTTCAAAGGTTTTCAGATTGTCTTCCAGGTGTTCAATGACACGGTGTTTTATTTCAGCGGCACGTCTTCGTGCCAGCTCCAGGTTCGCAAATTGCGCCTTTCCGCTTATGGCAGCAGTTTCATAAGCAGACATATTGTGAGCTATGATCTTCCGGTGTTCCTTGTCAAAAGCTTTCTTCTCACTGGCTTCAAGAAATTCCTGGTGTATTCTCACGTTGTTGTTGCGCATAACAGATCTTAATCAATATGTAAGTTGCTCCCAATTGATCCTGATTTATTGGCCCGTTGGAATTTTTTTCACCCTTCCTGTATGCCTTCCTCCCTCGAAAGGAGTATCCAGAAAAGCATCCACAGCTTGCAGGGCATCTTTTGTGTCAATAAACCTGGCAGGCAATGCAAGCACATTTGCATCGTTATGGGCACGCGCCAATCGGGCAATTTCAGGATTCCAGCTAAGTGCAGCCCTGATACCTGCATATTTGTTTGCCGTGATACTCACTCCGTTTCCACTACCACACATGATAATCCCCCTGCCCAGTTCACCAGACTCTATTACCCGGCATAACGGATGAATATGATCCGGATAATCTGCGCTATCTTCTGAAAAAGCCCCAAAATCCCTCACCTCAAATCCTTTTTCAACCAGCTTTTCTTTAATCAACTCCTTAAGCAAATAACCCGCATGATCACTGCCTAACCCTATTTTTCCTGTATGTTGGCTCATTGTGAAAAACTTTTTAAAATCATCCAAAAGTCATATTTCTCAAAGATACTACATTTCTATATTCCATGGGCTTTATAGCTTAAATTAGCATATATTAAGACATATGTCTATGCATATTTATCATTTGACCCTGAATAAAATGAAAGTTATTAAGAAGTAAAAGCCGTTTTTGTTAATAAACTGTTCATATTTTCTAAAAAAAAGTTCTTGCTTTTTTCATATAAATATGCAATAGCAAAATTTTTATACTCACAATGGATTTATGTTGGCTAATTATAAATAATTATTGACAAATTATTAACAAAATGGCCACTTTTTTGACCTTGTTAATAATCAATTATTTATTCACAAACATCTTTGTAAACAATTTGTTAATAAAAGTCGTTTCATTTTATATATCAAAGCATTAACATTTATGAGCCGGTTAAAACACTGTGCATAATATTTCATAACTCTTTTTTGATGCATGACGATAAATAATTACCAACAATACAAACATGATGATGATGATGGTTCTTTTTTTTAAAAAAACATTCATATTAATCATGTTGTTCACAATTGAAACCCGTGCAGAAACATTTTGGGTCTGTGAAAAAATGTAACGATAGTGTCATCGAACACAATTACCCTGTATTATTCATGCTTTTA
>REEA01000182.1 GCA_007695305.1 Bacteroidia bacterium | reverse complement strand
TTAAGGTGGTGCAAAATTATAAAACAATTTTAAACTACAAACGCTTTTCTGTTTTTTTCCCGAAATCAGCCTCCCGGCTAAGCACTACATCCTTCCTTCGCTTGCGCAGTTTTGTCAACTGGGTCAGAAATAAACCACCAATCACGATCAGCATCCCGATGATACGGCTCAAATCAATTACCTCCTTCAAAAACAGGAAGGATGTTATGGCAGTGACAACCGGAATGAGGTTCGCAAAAATGGCTGTCCGGGCAATCCCAATCACACGAACGCCTGAAGTATAGAACATAAAAGCCAGGGTTGATCCAAATACCGCCAGGGCAAACAGGGAAGCAACAGCCTGCCAGGATGGCCTGATGTGCACAAATTCGCCCAGATCCATCAACAAAAACAGAGGCAAAAAGAACAATGCCCCCAGGAAATTCTGTACCAGAATAATGGTGAATGATGAATACTTTGCGGCCAGTTTCTTCAAAAATATAATATTCACCAACGCGGAAAAAACCGCGAAAAACAACCAGAAAACACCCACAGGGGAGGCTGTAAACTGCAGATCGGCATCCAGCACCATGATGAGTACCCCGGAAAAAGAAATAATAAAACCCATCACATTCAGGAAAGTGACCTTTTCCCGGAACGCAACATACCCAAGGATGGGGGAGAATACAGGGATGGTAGCGATAACTACAGCCGCTACCGTTGGCGATACATGATACACACCGAAGTTTTCACCAATGAAATAAAAAAACGGAGAAAACAGGGATAATATAAGAAATGCCTTGTAGTCAGCGGGATCAACCCTTTCCGTGTAGCGCCTTACCTTGAAAATAACAAACATCAGGATGGATGAAATCGTGAGCCGGATCAGCATTACCGTGATGGGCTGGTAATAGGTAAAGGCAGTTTTTGTCCAAACATATGATACCCCCCAAAAAATGACCGCAAGGCTTACAAGAGTGTAAATATACCATATGTTATGTGGCCGTTGAATCATCCGGAGCAATGCTTTTTTGGGTGAAAACTATCAGTGATAAAAGACAAACATGATGATAACCCTTGATCAATCCTGCCTGGTGAGGCTATCCCTTTTCGCCCGCAAAAGTAATCAATTTGCCCCTTTTAAATCCTAAAGCCTGCAAAAGATGATTTTACCGGTCACAATAGCCTCTCCTCATTATTCAGAAGTATTACAAATGGGAAGGATTGTTTGCAGATAATTAAAGAAGGCTTATTTTTGCCCAATAACTTGGCACATTTCAAAAAGTATAGTGTACAAAACATCGCTGTAAAACAAAGCATCCAAAAATCATCCATTATGAAAACCGTCTTCTTTACTCTTTTGTTTGTCTTTTCTCTTTATTCAAACGTAATTGGCAGCACACCACCTTTTGAATTTGGAAGGGCCTCACAGGAGGAAATGGATGTGGAATATTTCAGAAATAAATATCCTGACGAACCAGCAGTGATTATCGGTGATATTGCCGATTGCAAATTTAACTTTAACAATGAATCGCGCCGTTTTCAATTTGTATTCGAACGTCATATGCGATTAATGATACTCAGAGAAGAAGGCTTGAGTTATGGTGATTTCAGTATTCCATTTTATGAATCTGAATCAGGAAAAGAAAACATACGCAGGTTCAGGGCTTATGTTCATAACCTTGATGGCGACAGGGTAAGAACTACAAGGATAAGGCCCAGGGAAGGGTTTGAAAATGACTTGGGAAACAACTGGAAAGAACTGGTGTTTGCTTTTCCGAACGTTCGGGTGGGCAGCATTATTGAAGTAAGATATGAACTCAACTCTGATTTTCTGTTTAATATGAGAAGCTGGAGGTTTCAGCATCAAATACCCATCTTGCATAGCGAATACAATGTCAATATGCCATCATTTTTCAATTACCTGGCCAGGTTCAAAGGCTTTTTCGATCTTGATGTCAATGAACAGCGAAGTTCGCTGCAAACTTTCCGGTATGAACGGCAGGTTTCAATCGGTTATGGGTCGCAGACCGGTACCGGGGGACAAACATATAACATTTCGGCGTATAGCACCCACTTCAAGTGGATCGCCAGGAAACTGGACGGCATGAAAAGAGAACCTTATACCGATAACATCAATAATTACCTTGGTACGATGTTTTTTGAACTGATCAGCGAAGAGTTCCCTGACCAGCCACCTGTTCATTATACAACCAGCTGGGAATATGCCGCAAATTACATCCTCAACCACAAAGATTTTGGAGAATATTTGCAAAATGCAGCTGCGGTGACCAGGGCTCTGGCTTTGGAAAATGACAATAATGACAAGAGAAAGAAAGTGGAATGGGCTTTGAAAACCATTCATGAGAAAATTCGTTGGAACCGGAACGCTTCTTTTCTTGCAGGCAATACGCCTGACAGGGTGTTGGCTGATGGATCAGGAAATAGCGCAGAAATAAACCTTTTGCTTGTGAGCTTACTGAGAAGTTTAGGGCTTGAAGCTTATCCTGTGGCGGCAAGTACAGTAAGGAACGGTGCATTGTTTTCCGACGCGCCCACATTAAGCCAATGGAATTATGTAATTGCACAGGTGAGATTGCCCGGAGAGGAACCCTTGCTGCTGGATGCCACAACGGTTTTCCCATATGCAGGCTATCTGCCTCAAAGGATAATAAACGGCAGGGGCAGAGTTTTTGACAGGCAGGTAAATGAATGGGTAAACCTGGAAAACAATATTTCCTACAATCTCCACAAAGCCTATGAGATGGAACTTGATTCAAACGGAAACCTGAATGGAACACTTGTTTATACATGGAAGGACTTCGGTGCTTATTCCATACTACAGGAAATGTCCACCGCTGATAACGACCATCTGCTGGATGAATTTACAAACGAAACAGGTGCCCGGATCAATGATATCATAGTGGAACCTGCCATTGCAGATAATGATACCCTGATGGTAACCCTGACAGCAAATTTCCGGATACCGGCTTACGCACAGGTGCTGGGCGACGAGATCATTATGCCTGGTTTGCTTTTTGAGACCCGCAGAGACAATCCTTTTACCCTGGAAGAGAGATTATACCCGGTGGTATTCCCCTATAATGCCACCTACTCATATAGCTTTTTTCTGAAACTGCCCGAAAATGCCAGCATTGATTACCTTCCGAGGCAAAAAACCGCACGATGGGGACGTTTTTCTCACCAATTTAATTTTCTCGAGGAAGAAGGAGGGATATCAATAACCGGAGTTATAGAAAACCTTACCAGAACCGTCAATGCAAATCAGTACAGAAACTTCCGTAATTATATGAACCGTTTGGCAGAAAATAATTCAGACCATATTATCATCAGCTTACAGTAAAAGCCCTCAGGAATATATCCATGCAATGCTGATTGATATTCTGGCTTTTACAGTCGAACCGGTTTAGAGAAGCAAACACAATTTCAGAACGCCTTACCCACCGCAATTATCAATGTCGCGTTTGTAGCAGCGGTTTTTTATTTTCCGTGAAGGCTATTGCTTTTTTTTGCAATTTTGTATAAAATTTTAAAATAGATGACCCGGCTCGAAAAACATTTCAAACATTTTCGCAAAAATATCATAGGCATCGACCAGCGGTATTATACTCCATACGGAAAAAAGAAAATCATTTATGCTGACTGGATTGCCAGTGGGCGGTTGTATAAGCCCATTGAGAGGGTAATGGCGGAACGTTTCGGGCCTTTTGTCGCTAACACCCACACGGAAGCAAGTGAGACAGGCACCCTGATGACCAATGCATATCATCATGCACATCACCTGATCAAGAGACATGTCAATGCGGGTCCTAACGACGTGATTATTACCGCCGGAAGCGGAATGACAACCGTCATCAATAAATTTCAGCGCATGCTTGGCCTGCGTGTTTGTGGTGAACTGGCGCACAAAGCATGTTTGAAAGAATCGGAACGACCTGTGGTATTTATTACGCACATGGAACACCACAGCAATCACACTTCCTGGTTTGAAACCATGGCTGATATCGTGCAGCTGCAACCGGGTCCGGAACTGCTTGTTGACACTGGTGAATTGCAAAGACAGCTTGAAAAATACAAAGACAGGAAACTGAAAATCGGTTCTTTTACGGCGTGTAGCAATGTGACCGGCATCGAAACCCCTATTCACGAGCTGGCCCGCATCATGCACAATTATGGCGGGGTGTGCGTGGCAGATTATGCAGCCTCTGCTCCATATGTGGATATCAATATGCATCCGGCTGATCCGATGGAAAAACTGGATGCCGTGATGTTCTCCCCGCACAAATTTCTGGGTGGTCCGGGAAGCTCAGGCGTGCTCATATTCGATTCATCCTTTTATACCAGCAAAGTGCCCGATAACCCAGGAGGGGGCACGGTAGACTGGACCAATGCCTGGGGTGAGTATAAATACATTGACGACATCGAAGCACGCGAAGATGGCGGCACGCCCGGCTTCTTGCAGGCAATACGTACAGCGTTGTGCCTGGATCTCAAAAATCAAATGGGAACCTCGCACATGCGGGAAAGAGAAGATGAAATGCTGGAAATTCTTTTCGACGGCATTCGCAGCATTCCGGATGCCCACATACTTGCCAATAATGTAGAAGATCGCCTTGGTGTTGTTTCATTTTACTTCGACCACATCCATTATAACCTGGTGGTGAAGTTACTGAGCGACCGTTATGGCATCCAGGCGCGTGGCGGATGTGCCTGCGCAGGTACCTATGGCCATTTTCTGCTTAATGTGGATTATGAAAAATCCAAAAAGATCACTGAAAAGATCAATACGGGAGACCTCTCGGAAAAGCCCGGTTGGGTCAGGATATCCGTGCATCCGACCATGACAAACAAGGAGGTGCTGGCCCTTGTCGATGCACTGAAGAACATTCATAAATATCATAAAAACTGGCAAGAGGACTATATCTACCAACCGAAACGCAATGAGTTTGCTCACCGGGAGGCGCCTGCTGACAATGTGGATAGAATAAGAGAATGGTTTAATCTGCCAAACCCGCGAAAAAAAATGCCCGGATGGTTAGGCATTAAATAAACGCTGTAGTTTTTTCACCTGGGCATCCCAGATACGCTGGCTAAAATCCAGATCTATATCTTCAGAATGATCTGTGATGATGAGCGCCACCTCAGAAGATACCGGTTCATTTTGGATGTGCATTTCTATAAAACGCTCACCTCTTTCATCATCCAGCCAGGTAAACTGAACAAATTCGTTTTCTTTGAACCTGGTCAATCTGGCCTTTTGCTCCGAATCCTCCCATTTAAAAGTGAAAATATCGTCCTCTTCAGTCATGACCATGTCTGCAAACCAACGTGAAAGCCCTTCCGGCGTGGATATCGCCGTATATAACAAGCGGGGAGTGGTCTTGAACCCGTATTCCAGGGTGAATTTCTTATAGGCGCTCATGACAGTATCGTTTTATCTACATCTTGCAATATACAAAAAAATAATATCTATTCACAGTTTTTGTTTGCTTAAAGAAAAGATTTTCTACCCAAGCTTTCTGCGGTTATCAATGAATGGTTGTGCACAAGGCTTTAGCCGTGTTCTTTTCTCCGTGGCTGCATTTATGATTTGATTTTTAGTACTTTTGGTGATTAAGAGAACAAAGTTTTTATTTGGTTGTTTCTATTTTGATGAATCATTTTTGTTTGGAATAGTTTTTGCGTTATCCTTTATACCTGCAAATATTTGCCGGCAGTGTATCTATTGCAGCCTCTTTTCCGTTAAATGAAAGATCAGCTGGTTGAGATTTGTGAAATATGCAAGACAAAAAAACATCCATCCTTTCAATGGGCTTTGATCTGCCGGATACCGGATTTAATGGTGATTATGAGTGTTCTCCAATTAAGTAGTGCAAAATATGGAAGCTATGGGATTGACTAAATATTATAGGTTGCTGATATCATTTTTGATAATTACCGTACTGGCACCCATTGAAAGTTCAGGTCAGTATTTTGGTCGTAACCGACCAAGTTATCAGCGTTTTGAGTTTCAAATGCATCAAACGCCCCATTTTGATATCTATCATTATTTTCAAGACGACTCAGTCGTTACGGCTGTTGCAAACACCTACGAAAAATGGTACTTAAGGCACCAAAAGGTTTTCAGGGATACCTTCGAAACAAGGAATCCCATTATCGTGTATGCAAATCACCCCGATTTTCAGCAAACTACAGCTGTAGGAGGCATGATTGGCATTGGCACATTGGGGGTTACGGAAGCTCTCAAGAACAGAGTTGTCGCCCCAATCCTTGAAACAAATGCCGCCACTGACCACGTGATAGGACACGAGCTTGTGCACGTATTTCAGTTTCGGTCCATGTTCCTCAATGATTCACTTTCCTTGAACTCTTTGCGGAACCTTCCCCTGTGGCTTGTGGAAGGAATGGCTGAATATTTTTCCATTGGCAGTGTTGATCCACATACCGCTATGATCATGAGGGATGCCATTCATCAGGACAAGTTTCCCGATCTTCGTGATATGACCCGCAGCTATGAATTTAACCCCTATCGCTTCGGGCATGCTTTTGTGGCTTTTTTTGGACGTACATGGGGTGACTCCCTGATTGTTCCTTTGTTTTCCGAAACCTCAAAGTTTGGATATGAACGTGCATTCGAAAGGATTGTAGGCCTCAGCGCCGGCACCGTATCCACGCTTTGGAAAACCGCTACAGAAAATCATTTTGCACCATTACTGGATGACACCACCCGCCATGTGGCTGTTGGCCAGCAAATACTTTCGCGCGACAATTCCGGATCCATGAACCTGAGCCCCTCGGTGAGTCCCGACGGTACCTTGGTGGCCTTCTTTTCGGAAAGAGACCTGATCTCCATTGACCTGTTTCTGGCCGATGCAAAAACCGGTAATATTTTGGGAAAATTAGCCAGTGCTACCCGTTCCGGTGATATTGACGGCTACAACTTTTTCGAATCCATGGGAACATGGTCGCCCGATGGTACCAAATTTATCCATGTTGCCGTTAAGCGGGGCCGAAACTACCTGGTAAAGGTAGATGTGAACAGACCCCGTCGCACAAGAGAAATCCGCGTTCCCGGTATTCCCTCAATGAATAATCCAAGCTGGTCACCTGATGGCAGCTACCTCGTTTTCAACGGTCTGGTGGAAGGTCGTACCAATTTGTACAAATTTAACCTGGAAACCAGCGAAGTTACCCAACTGACAAACGACCGTTATTCATATATCCATGCTTCTTTTTCACCAGATGGACGTTGGCTGACTTTTGCCACCGACAGGCCGCAATCAACCCATCCCGAAGACAAATTAAACCTGAAGATGAACCTGGCCGTCATGGACCTCTCAGATCCCGACAGGCCCATTACTGTGCTGGATGTCTTCCCCGGTGCGGAAAACATCAACCCCGTGTTTACTCCCCAACAGGATGCCATTTATTTTTTGTCAAATAGTGACGGGTTTCGGAATTTGTTTCTCTATGAGCTGGAAACAGGAGATGTTTACAGATTGACCGACTTATATACAGGTATCAGCGGTATCACACATATGACCCCTTCCATTAGTGTAGCCAGGGAAACGGGTGAAGTATTATACAGTCATTTTCAAAAAGGGGGATATTCCGTATATCGGGCAAATCCCGATGAGTTTGACAGGGTAAAGGTAGATCCCATGCAGCTGGATATGCATGCTGCAACCCTTCCACCCTATGAACGCCCCGTGCCGGCCATCGTTGACGCCAGTCTCGCAGTAGAGCCTTTGGAACCGATCTTGCCGCCGGATGTATTTGAAGAAAAACCATTTGACGGCCGTTTCGGACTGACCTTCATTGGCAGCTCCGGTGTGGGGGTAGCCACCAACCGCTTTGGTACCGGTATGGCGGGTGGTGTAAGCATGATGTTCAGCGACATAATTGGAGACAACCAGTTGTTTACCACCTTGGCAGTGAACGGCGAGATATATGATTTTGGGGGCATGGTTGGCTATCTTAACCAAAAAAGCCGCATCAACTGGGGTGGTTCGGTATCTCATATTCCCTATACATTTAACACGCTGAGATTTATAAGGGATACCCTGATGACAGAGCAGGGGCCTATTGGCGTGGATAACCTGCAGCTGCTGACGCAACGAACGTTTGAAGACCAGCTGGGATTATTTGCCTCTTTCCCCATTAGTACCACGCGCCGAATTGAAGCAGGTGCCAGCATCGCCTGGTATTACTTCCGGATTGATGCCATCAACAATTATTATTACCAGGGCTTTCGTGTCGGTGAAGACAGGGAACGTCTGGATGCCCCCGATGGGTTTAACCTGCAGCGTGTGAATCTTGCCTATGTTGGAGATAACTCCTTTTTCGGGATGGCATCTCCCATGGCAGGTTTCCGCTATCGACTCAGCGGTGAACGAATGTTTGGAGAAATAAACATGTACAACGTGGTGGCCGATTACAGGCATTATCTGCGCAGACATCCCTTTACTTTTGCCTTCAGGGGTATACACTATGGACGCTATGGCAAAAATGCCGACAACAGCCTTTTTTATCCGTTGTACCTTGGTTATCCGGGATTTGTCAGGGGGTATGATTACACCACACTCCGCCAGATCGAGCAAACCTTTGATGATGCATTTACATTTGAACAGCTTCTTGGCAGCAGGGTAATGCTTGGCGGGCTGGAAATTCGTGTGCCATTTACCGGCCCGGAGCAACTTGCACTTATCTCCAGTGGATTCTTCTTTACGGAGCTTGCATGGTTCCTGGACGCGGGGGTGGCCTGGACAGGTGATACACGCATTACGCTTGACCCCTCAAAAGGCATGGAGCCCGGCAGACGCTTCCCGTTGTTCAGTACCGGCCCTTCTCTCCGCATCAACCTGTTTGGGGCACTCATTCTCGAACCTTACTTCGCATTTCCCTTCCATACCAAAGGTATCAAAGAAGGAGTATGGGGGCTGAACTTCTTGCCGGGATGGTAGGTTTGATTAGCAAATGTGCAGATTAGCAAATGTGCAAATATGACAAGGCATGCCTTGTTTTGTCTGTTTATTTGGGACTTCGTTTTTTTACTGTAGAGATTATTTTGCCGAGGAGCTTTTTTATGCTGTTTATTTCATTAAGCAAACCTCCAGGAGTTGGATAATTTGCTGATGATTCGCATAATAGTAGCCAGTAATCAGTTTCTTCAGCCTCTTTGCTTGCAATTTTCATTTTGTGGCAAAAGTCAGCTGAGCTTTCAGCATTTTGAGCTTCGCGAACTGATGCGCCAATGGATGTACCGGATCTTAATAATTGTTTTGAGATAACGTATTTCCTGTGCTTTTCAAGCAACTCACAATATTGAATGATATTCAAAGCAAAAGAAAAACTATTGTCTAATATTATATTTTTTTCTATCATAGTACTTCAAATATATTTGTATTTATAATTATATTCGACAAATATACAATAAATAACATAAAAAAAGAACCGATCAGATTTTTTACATAATCAGATTTACACTACATCATCAAATTAC
>REEA01000181.1 GCA_007695305.1 Bacteroidia bacterium | reverse complement strand
AGCGTTGGCTCCGTCGATATCGATAGGTTAAACAAGGGCAAAACCGAAGACCTGCTTCCCGATGTGCCCGGGCTATACGAAAGGTACATGGAATGGGGTCTCATATCGCAGGAGGAGCAAGATGGCGGCTGGGTCAATTATCTGAAAGGCGGACTCACATACGACACCAGGGATCACGAACCCAACCCCATGCGTGGTATCTGGACGGAGGCTATAGTGTTGCTTGCTCCCGGATTTCTTGTAAGCGGAGATATGGGTCACGCCCGCCTTTCTTTAGCCCACAGGCAATATTTTACCCTTATACCCGAAGATCTCTCCTTTGCCTACCGCATCAACATCCAGCAAAACATCGGAGGGCAGGCCCCATTTTATCTGCAGTCACTGGTAGTTACCTCTTTTTTGAGGGGCTTCGCCTCCGAAGGCCTGGGGGGTAGAAGCACCCTGAGGGGAATATTGCGACACAGGGTGGTTGGCAACGGATACGCGCTCGGTAATATGGAGCTGAGGTGGAAGTTCTTGTATTTCAATATTCGCAAGACGGAAGTTTACCTGGGACTGAATGGATTCCTCGATGCAGGCATGGTGATCGATGAAGTGGCATTTAACCTTGATGATATTCCTGAAAATGAAAGACACCTGTATTTTGAAGAGGGTAATGATACTCCGCATGTTTCGGCAGGTGCCGGCTTGAGGATTGCCATCAACCGCAATTTCGTCGTAGCCCTCGATTTCGGGAAAGCATTTGACAAGCGTGATGGCGATACGGGTTTGTATATCGGGCTCAATTACCTGTTTTAGCAAGCTCTTTGTTAATCCGCGAGCTGGATTTTATGCACAGAAACACCTTGCGATGTGGTGATTACTAATAAATACAGCCCGGCGTTAAAATGTTCGGTATTTAAGCGGTAATGCTTGTCATTGGTGACCGAATAATAGAGCTCCCTGCCTGCAATGTCCTTCAGCCTTACAACTGCCACATCTTGGGTATCCAGCAATATGTTGATCATAGAGCCGGCAGGATTAGGGTAAACGGTGATTTCCGGCATCGTGGCGATACCGTATCCGGTATCATCCACACCCAGGTATATGGTTACCAGTTTGTCTTCTTCTATGACCGTTAGATTTCCGGTTTCGTCAAAATAACCGTCTTTCACTATGTGGAAGTCGTAACTATCGGGTAAAATGTCTTCAAACACGTAATCACCGGGATCATTTTCGGTGCCCCCAAGGGTAATAGTAGCACCGGACACTGCCTCACCGGTCTGGTTGTCAAACAATTCAAAGGTGACGGTGTATCGCAGCCGGTTCATTATCACGTATTCAACAATGTGTGCATCTTCAATGGTCAGTATCCCTGATTCATCGTAAAAACCTTCAGCTGTCAGATGGTAGCTGTAATCTCCCGGTTGGAGGTTGTGAAAAGTATAATCTCCGGCTTCATTGGTGACATCGCCAAGGTTAACAATGGCATGATGGATATGGTTTCCCCATTCATCCTCCACAACAAATGTGACGTCATAAAGCGGATCACCTTCCACAAAAACAGCATCCAGTCGCCATACGTGGGCCATCTGACCCTGATAAACAAATGCAATAAAAATATTCTGACCGGCATATTCAGAAAAGTCAAAAACCTGCTCTGTATATTCCAGCAGTGGCTGGTCCGATTCAAAAATCTCCACAAAATCACCGCTCAAAGGGTTACCGCTGCCGGAGGATATTTTAACCCCACTATAGTCGTAATGTGCCATAAACCTGTTTTCCTCCACAAGCCGCATCACGTAGTTTGCCAGATCGGCATGTTCAGGTATCGCTATTTTTGGACTTACCAGCCAGTTGTTAGCGAAGCTCCATGGTACTCTCGAATGCAGAGCCATATATAGGCCGTTAGGACCGCCAATGGACCTTTCCCATCCACCACCCTCTCCCATCACAAAGTGATTCCATCCCGCCGGTGGGAAGAAAGGATCAATATCAAAATCTTCAAACCAGGGAAAGCTGGCAATGATCAACTCCTGTGGGAGCATAACTTCCAAAATGGTATCCTCCTCAACGGTTAACCCGCTGGTTACTATTTGAAAACCAGGTGCTTCAACGATATAATTATAGCTACCCTCTTCAAAACCTTCAAAATGGTAGTCACCCTCGTCATTGGTAATGCCGTCAAGGCTAACAATGGCGTTTTCAACGGGGTTGTTACTTTCGTCGGTAATCACGAAAATAACAGAGTATAGCGGGATTTCAGTTAAAACCACTAAATGTGTAATATCTTGATCCACAACTGTCAGCGTTCCTTCTTCCGGGAAATAGTCCTCAACGGCAACCAAATAGTCATATTCTCCGGGCCATATATCCTCAAACACATAGTTTCCTGCATCGTTGGTAATGTCTCCCAATGTGATGACAGCATCCGGAACCGGTTGACCCAAGTGATCCTCTATCTCAAATGTGACAACATAAGAGGTTAACTCATTTAGGATGATGATTTCAGTAAGGTCTTCGTCAACAATATCCACCACACCTTCTGCCGATTCATAACCTTCGGCAATAGCGCTGAAGTTATAGGATCCCGGTGGCAAGTCCGGAAAAACATAATTGCCTTCAGGATTTGTAAGATCATCCAGGCTGATAACGGCATTGTTTACCGGGTTTCCATCGTGGTCTTCCACCACAAAAGTGAGTGTGTAAAAGTTGTCGCCTGAAGCATCGGCAATGTGAACCTCGCTGATGGCCCAGGTATCCAGGTCATTTGTTTCTCCACCGCTGTGATCAGCAACGAAAGCCATTTGAAAAGTTTCGCCGGCTACATCATTAAGGGCAATACTGACCTCTGTGAGTGGCACATTCCCATCGTCAACGAGCAAAGACCATTGATCTGTCCAATTTACCCCATCAATGGATGTTTGTAGTTTTAGTGTATAGCTTCCGGTATTGTGGATTACCAGATGCCCGAAAGTAAGTGAAACCGCACTTGTTCCTGTGGCATCTATTTGGGGACTTATTACGCTTATTATGTCGGGGTTAAACGCATTATCCCATAACAATAATACCTTACCGCCCGGCCAGTTCAGATTGGGCATGGCCCACAGGTTAAAGACATGCCAGTTTGGATTAGTGCTTGACCAACCCGCGGGTAGTTGAAAGTCGGCCACATCTGAAAAGTCTTCATAATACGGCAGACTTTGGGCGTTATCATCTTTCACAACTGGTATTGTTTTTACGGGGCTTGCCATGCCAATAATCAGCAGTAAAAACAGTAATTGTGTGAATGGTTGCATTTGTTTTTTCATGGGTTTAGAATTTATGATGATGGGGGAAATGGCATCGCTTTCAGGCTTCTGGTTTTTTGGGGTATAGTCTGTTTTATTATTCCAGCACCACTATATGCTTCAGGCTGAGGTATTGAATATGATCCGGTTCCCGGTGTTCAAAACCCCCTTTAATATACCCTGATCCGTTCTGTAATAACACCATCCTCCAAAAGAACCCTGACAAGGTAAAGTCCCGGTGCAAGGTCACTTATGTCTATGGTGATAGTATTTTGACCGTTTGCATCAAAACGGTTTATCACTTTTCCCGGAAGATCAAGAATATGAATAGAAATTAAAGGTGTATCCCCTTCAATATTAAGGTTTCTTCCGGCGGGATTTGGATATACAGTAATGCCTTCAGTGATCAGTATGGGAATTCCTGTTCCCAGTTCAAAATTGGCTGTGAGGACAACTTCTGCAGCGGGCATTGAAAACTGAAAGTCTGGGGTATCAGCAAACTCACTACTATCCTCATTTTCCCAGTTAATGAACTCATATCCTGAGTTGGGTGTGGCGGAAATACTTACTTGTTCTCCTGCCAAATATTGCCCGGCTCCGCTTGTCTGGCCCCCTTCTGCGGGATTTACATGCAGAATGAGGCTGAAGGTTTGCAATACGGTGAGTGAAACGGGAACTATAAGCGGTGAGTTGTTTTCATCATTGCTATAAATAACCAGGTTTGCATGAATGTTTCCCGGACTTAGATCTTCTGCATCCAGGGTTATGATCACAACATCATGTTCATTGGCTGGTATCTGGCCTTCCGTGGAACTTAAGCCAATCCAGCCGTTTTTGTTATTTCCTGCGTTTTTAAACGTATAGTCAATGTTTATGTCATAGATCAAATCCAACCCACCCTGGTTAAAAATCAAAAGCTCATGTTGTGAAGAATGGCCTTGTGGAAGGGTTTCAGAAAAATGATCGGGTGTAACGGCTATTTCAGAAGGTTTTGGGGTATTGCTGAAAGCGATCAGTTGAAGTTCGCCCGGTGTCATCAGCTCTGACATGGAAAAGCCAACAGCGTAAACCATTCCGTCGTTTCCAGTCACTATACCGTTGCCGCTTCCGCTGGCTGCTGTGGGGTCAACCACATGGGTAAATAATGTTTCCCCTTCTGAATTGAGTCCCAGAACACCAAATTTTGGTGCAGCCGTCCACCCGGTGGCGAAAACATTGCCTTCTTCATCAGTAGTAATAGAATTCAGGCCATTGATGCCATAAATTGGGTTCTCAAAAATTGTCCATAGCTTATCACCATCATAATTATATTTGATGACAACCCATACATCCATCATTTCTGCTTCAACACCTTTTCCGCCCACGTATATGCTGTTATCAGGGCCGCTTGTGATTGCCCAGGCAACGTCTGCGGCGGGGTAAGTGCCGGCATGTATATCCTCCCAGCGCATATTGCCGTCAGAATCAAATGACATGGTGATGAAAACGCGGCCATCCTGTCCGGCCATGTCAAACTTGCCCGTGGAATATATATTCCCGTCATTGGCTACAACTATGTCATTGGCCATATTATCTATCCATGCACCAGTCGCCGTCCCCTGGTGTATTTCTTCCCACCGAAAATTTCCCTCAGAATCAACACTAAACACAAGGAATTTATAATCTGCTGAACCGGATGCATATATGTTTGATTGTTCGTCTACATCAATGGCTGTTACATTAGACCATCCTCCTCCCGGAGCCACATAATCAAATGTCCACCTCTCCGCACCATCAGTGGTCAGACTGATGATTGCACCACCTTCCAGTGAACCACCGGCATACAAATGTCCGTCGGGTGCAATAACCAGATCAAAAGCGGCCATACCACCTGAAGCGGGACTTTGAAAGTCCCAGCGAAAATTTCCTTGCGGGTCAACACTGAATACCGTAAAATGACCGGAACCTTCGCCGCCAACATAGATGTTCCCATCATCATCCGAAATAATTGTATAGGCCATATCGAACCCACCACTATGGTACTCATATGCCCAGTCAATTGTGCCGTCGGGATGAAAAGCTACAACCGGCATATTGCTATATCCTGCCGATGTCGCTGCCACCTGCCCGGTGGCAAATATTCTTCCATCGGGACCCATACAGACAGCCATGCCGATATTGGCCCCAATATTGGCATTACCTGTGTAAGATGATAACCATTCAAAATATGCCGAGCCACCAGCTAAAACAGTTGATTGGCCAAAAAAACAGATGAATATACCCAGGAGAGATAATTTAATGGTACTGGAAAGTCTTTTCATGTTATCGTTGTTTTTGATTCATTGACGAAAAGTTATTGCAAATTTTTTATTAACAAAGTTATACCTGCTTGTCTTTTAAAACAATAGGTATTGGATGGTATTTTGTATAGGTGTTACTCCTTATTTGCAACCGATATGACATAAGTATCAGTACTTATTTTTGTTCATAAAGTTAATTAATTTGTTATTAATGTTTTAGCTTTCAGTTATTTTTGTAAGAGAAAGATCTGTTCAATAATTTATTTTGTTGTGTAATGTCCGGGTTTTACAGTTAGATGCAGGAATTATGAGAAATCATATTAAAGTTGTTTTTCGATGGTTTCGTAGAAAACCATTCATTTTTGTAAAGATTCCGGCAGGAGTGCTGATTTTAGCAGCCATATTCTATTTGTTTTTTTATCAATTGGAAAAACCTTCGGAAAATGAATCATCACTTAATAAAATCACTGATATTGAGCTATATGACAGTCTGATGCACAAAAGTAACAGTATTTTGTATTCTGATCCTGACAGTGCACGGTTTGTGGCACATCATGCACTCGGGCTCATTGGTGAGCAAAAGATTCCGCATAAGATCATTTTTTTAAATATTGTGGGGGCCTGTTACCATCTTGAAGTAGATTATAAAAATGCCTTAAATTATTATTTTCAGGCACTTTCGGTGTCCATTGAGATTCAGGATAGCATGCATATGGCGCAGGTTCACAACAATATAGGGGTGTTGAACATGGAGGTGGGTAATTACAAAGATGCAGCGTTAAATCATTTTATTACCGCAAAAAATATTTTTAACGCAAACGACCAGACACGTTTTTACGCCATTGCATTAAACAACATTGGGCTTGTTTTTAAGGAGCTGCGGAATTATGAAAAAGCGGCTGAGAACTTTTACCTGGCATTGTATAATTTCGAGGAAAAGGATGATAAAAATGGTATGTCGGCAGCTTTAACAAATCTGGCCGAGACATATGCCAATCAAGAAAAGTACAGCCGGGCATTTGAGTATCTCAATAAAGCCATTGTCTTAAGTGAATCAGATCAGTACATCTTTGGCTTATGCAAATCTTATCAAACCAAAGCCAATATTTATCTGATGATGGAAGACCATATAATGGCACTCAATTATTACAGGAAAAGCTTATCGTTTGCGGAAAAGATAAACCACCCATATCAAAAAATATTCTCTAATCTTGGTATGGCAAAGACTTTCATACAGCAGGGCAGACAGGAGACGGCATTTGCGCATGCACGTGAATCACTGGATGCAGCCATTGACATTGGGCATTCGGTGCTGCAGTATGAATCCTATGAAGTATTGTCGATCCTTTATGAGCAGGTTGGGGAATTTGAAAAAAGCCTTGAATATTTCCGAAAGCACACAGAATTAAAGGACGAAGTACTCAATCAAATAGCCTTGCACCAAATTTATGATCTCGAAATCAAAAGCCTCAATACCAAAACGAGGTATCAGGAGCTGGAGCTGATCAGTAAAGAGCTAACCATACAACAAAAAAGGAATCAGCTCATTTTTTCCGTCATTGCGTTTGTATTGGCTATGACGGGTATTTATTTCGTCTATCTTAATTATCGCAACCGACAGAGGGTTAGAATGCAGGAAATGACTATCAAGTTGAATGAGAAGAAGTCGCATGCATCCATTGAAGCGGAAATACAGGAACGTAAGAGGATAGGCCAGGAATTGCATGATTGTCTGGGTCAGATGCTTTCTGTTGCAGGAATGCATATCAGCTTATTGCAACGGAAAAAAGATATTCCGGAGCAGCACAAGGATAAGTTACTGGCTACTGCCATGCATAGTGTTGAAGAGGCTTTTGCCGAAGTACGCAATATATCCCATAACCTCGCGCCAATCTTACTGTCAGAAAAAGGTCTTAGCGGGGCATTAAAAAATCTTTCAGATAAAGTTAACCAGGGAGGGCATCTGCGGATGACTTATGAGATATATGGTTTGGAGGGCAATCTGAACACTCTGGTTGAAAACACCCTTTTCAGGGCGATGCAGGAAATTCTGAATAATGCAATCAAACATTCAAAAGCCAGCGTTTTGTGTATTTATGTGACACAGAGAGCAAATGAAATCAATCTGATGGCTGAGGATAACGGAAAAGGTTTTGATACCACAAATTTTGCATTTTTAAATGGTAGTGGGCTGACCTACATGAAGACACGCATTGAAAGCTTAAACGGAAGCATACACATAGACTCCACACCCATGCGGGGAACCATTATAAACATTTTGTTACCATTAAATCCAACAGCAAATGCCCAACAATTCCATAAACGTACTGGTGGTTGATGACCATCAACTAATCATTGAGGGGCTGAAATCGCTTCTCGAATATGAGCATGATATTCTTTTTTGCGCCGGTGCAAATAGCATCCGGGAAGCCATGGATTATTTAGCCCAACAACCCGTGGATGTGGTGCTGATGGACATAAATATGCCGGGTGAGTCGGGCATTCAGGCTGCAAAAATGATTAAAGCCCATTATCCGAATATCAAAACGCTGGCTTTAACTATGCATGACGATATATCCATCATTACGCGGATGATTGAAGCCGGTGCCGCAGGCTATATCCTGAAAAGAACCAATATGAACGAAGTGATAGATGCAATCAGGATTGTGCATACAAAGGGCAGATATCTGGGAGTGGATGCACAACGCATCATCATGGACAACATGGGTATTTCACTAAACCAATCCGCATTAACGGAAGGAAAAAAACCTCTGTTAACAGCAAGGGAAAGGGAGGTTCTTTCCTTGATCACCAAGGAATACAACAATGAAGCAATTGCCAATGAACTTTTTATCAGCCAGCGCACTGTGGAGGCACATCGCCGCAACATCTTTTTTAAAACAAAAACCAAATCCATTGTGGGGCTAATCAAGTATGCCATCCTGAATGGGTTGATTGACCAGGATCCGGAAACGGATGCAGAAACAAATCAAAACAGGTGAATGAAACAGATAGCTTTGCTCTGCATATGATTACCCGTCCGATTTTGATTTATCTCCCTGCTTTTGTAAACTGAAGCAAAGCCGCAGGGTGATATTAAATTGTTTATGACAAAATAATCAAAGCTAATATCCTTAGCCATATTAACAAAGTATATACAGATACGAAAATATGTAAAACTGTTACACTATCCCCCCCTTTGTAGCTAACCCCTTATTTCAAACGTTTGCGGAAGGTGTTTTTCCATTCTGACAAGGCTTTCACTGAATTGTATATATAAAGTAAATAAAGATTCGGCTAAAAACCTCATTACATTTACCACGATTTTGCTCATCAAACCATTTACAGTGTTCACCAATTTATATTATCTCTAACCTAAAACAAAATTATATGAAGCGAATTTTTATGATGCTGTTCTTGCTGACCTTCTCGTTAACCCTGTTTGCCCAGGGTAACCAGGTTATCACGGAAAAGAAGGCAGACGGCTGGCGACTCCTGGTCGATGGAAAACCTTTGATGGTTAATGGAATGAACTGGGATTATTTTCCCATTGGTACAAATTATATGTATAGCCTGTGGAATGAACCAGATGACTTTATCAAAAGGGCATTGGATTATGAAATGTCCTTGCTTCAAAACATGGGCGTGAACGCCATTCGTGTATATACCGGGATTCAACCTAAATGGGTCCAATACATTTATGAAAACTACGGTATTTACACCATGCTTAATCATTCATTTGGCCGGTATGGGTTGACCTTAGACGGAGTGTGGGAAGCTGTAACCAAATACGATGATCCTGCCACACAAGAACTTCTCCTTTCTGAAGTCACTCAAATGGTTGAGGACTTTAAGGATACACCCGGGCTTTTGCTTTATCTTCTGGGTAACGAAAACAACTATGGCTTATTTTGGGCCGGTGCCGAAACAGAAGACTTCCCTGAGGGCGAAGAACAAATTAATGCTGTAGGTGAATATCGGGGGCG
>REEA01000154.1 GCA_007695305.1 Bacteroidia bacterium | reverse complement strand
AGCCATCGGCTGCGGAAAGCTCCGGGGTTACCAGCCACTGGTCGTTGTGGCTTGCGCCACCTTCCTGCCAGGATACAAAGGCCATGAAGTTGCCACCGTCGGGAGCGGGGATTGCTTCACCTACGTTCCAGCCCGGCAATGGTGATGTTCCCACGGCCAGCTGCATCCAGCCGGTACCTCCGTCAGGATTCATCTTCACCCAACCTGCAGGCGGGAATGCATCCTCAAAGCCTTCGAACAGTTCTGCAGCCAGGATGTTGTTCCAGCTGAAATGCGCCTGTCCGGCATCCAGCCCATCGGTTTCAACGATCAGGCCGAATGGTGTAACGATAATTTCGACCAGTTCGGCATCATAGGAGAGGCCATCACCGTCAATTTCAATACCTTCCACATGATAATGCTCAAAACCGGCAAGATCAATGTGCAGATCATACGTACCCATCCATACAGAGGGGAATACCACTACGCCATCGGCGGGAGCGGTCATATGGTACACATGGTCTTCGTTACCGCTCTGATTCACCAATGTCACCTCAGCACCTTCGGGGCTATCGCCGGAGTTGGTGGTCACGTTAACGGTGAATTCGACATTCATACCCAGTGCCAGTTCATTAGATAGTGCGGGTGGTGCCAGTACATCGTTGGTATAAACCGCAACAACGGCGAACCTGTAAACACCTTCGTCCAGATCGTACCAGTCGGTATCGGTATATTCCCAGTCGGTTACACCGGTTGCCAGGTTTGTCCAGGCATCCATGTCGCCTTGGTCTTCAATGAGGAAGCGGTAGATGTTGAAGCTCTCCAGTGCTCTCGAACCGGATGATGCTTCTGCAACCGGGGTGGATTGATAGTCAGGATCACCGGCATCAATAGCAGGCTCAACCTTGCTGTAAACAGGTGCCGGTCCGATGGGAGGCGTGTCAGCGAAGTATTTGCCTTGCGACTTGGCGGGACCAAAGTCAAGACCATATCCACGCAGGAGGTAATTCACCTCGAAGCCCCAGAAAGAGATATCGGTAAACGCGCTGGTGGGATCTGTTATGTCAAATACACCAAACTGCGTTCCGGGGACGAAGTCCCATGGCTCACCCACACCGTCGTCAACTGCAAGGCCAAGGAAGCCGTTATAGCTGACGCCGATAAAGAAGCCATCAGACATCTCGATGGGGTCGGCAAACTCATAGGTGTTCCACTGGTTGTCGATATTGGGAACGTTTTCAGCACTGTACACCACGTTATCCCTGTCGGGCAATCCATCGGCAGTAAGGCCGAGCACCCAAACTTTCACTGTGGCATGTGGTCCGCCTTCTTCTGTGAGATACCAGGTCATTTCATGGAGTTCTGCATCGCGGAAGTGAACGGCACCCATAACGCTGTTCCAGGTTCCCTGGAAGCCAAGCTGCGCGTCAACAATACCATCGTCATAGCGGAATTCTGCCGGTTCACCGCCCGGTTCTTCCCAGGTGATCAGTGCGCCTTCAGTTACTTCCTCGGCCACAACATTAGATACAGGCAATGCAATTTCAAGAAGGATAATGTCATCCAATACAAGATCGGTTGCACCAACCTGAACCACCCCACTGTAGGCTACAAATCCCGGGTATGATACGTGGATATCATAGTCGTTGTTGGCAAATACTCCTTCAATTTCGAATTCACCGTCGGCGTCAGTCTCAACCTCGTAATCATCATATCCGGTCAGTGTAACTACTGCCCCTTCCAGTCCAACATCCGGGAAGTCGCTGCCGCCAACGAAGCCGCTGACTGTAACAAGTGGAAGCGCATCCATAGTGGTGTTTACAATAGTGGTTTCATCCTCTTCAATCAATACATCTTCTTCGATGGTATCGGCATAGCCGAATTTGCTGAAGTGGATATCGTAGGTTCCGGGAAGCAGGAACGGGAACTCAAAGAAGCCGTTTTCGTCGGTCATGGCCGTTGAGTTGGTTCCCATCACATGTACATGCACACCTTCCAGCGCATCTCCGTTTTCAGTCACGGTTCCTTCCAGTGCGCCAAGTCCGGCGGTGGAGAAGAACATGGTGATGTTGGGGAAATATTGCAAGAGCGCACCGGGTTGATCGGGATCAACCGGATCATAGGGTGTACCGTCGCGTTGTGCACGGCGCGACCTGTTGGAGTTCGGGTCATCGGTATTAAAGAAGTTTTTACCGCTTGACCAAACATCATCTGCTTTGTAAGAATAAACAACCAGGTTTCCACCGCCATACACATAAATATCATCGAAGTTGATAAAGATATCATTTTCGCCGGCAGGGAAGTCAACCGTTCCATCAAAAACGAGCTGCAGGGAGGCAGGATCGATCCAGCCATCGCTCAGATCATCGGCATCGGTTTCACCCAGCCAGATCATAACGTCGCGATCCATATAGGCCTCGTTAAAGTCATTATAATACTGGATGCCTGTAATTACACCGCCGCCCAATCCGATCTCATCAGGGTAGTAGAGGGTTTGTGACAGGGAGTAGTGCCAGAAGAAGTTGTAGGGCAGTCCCTGCATGTTGTCGCCGTCACCGATGGTAACAGCCACGATATCGCCGGGCTGCACAACCACGTTCAGGTTTGGCGTTTGGTTGTTGCCGGGCACTTCATCAGCGGCAAATTCGACATATCCGTAAAGGAAAGTGGGTCCTGTTTCCCCGATTTCGGGTGTCCAGGGAAGTTGGTAAGTGAGGGTTTCGGCAAACTCGATGGGATCACCGGGTATGGAAGCAAGTTCAACGCCACCTTCTTTCATCAGTTTTACGGTGTAGTCGGTTTGTGTTTCGGTACCGGCGTTGAGCACGGTGATGGTATAGATGCTTTCCACACCTTCAGACGGTGTTGAATTACCGGTAATGGACACGCCCACCAGGTCGTTTTCCACAACCGGCTCCAGGATCATATCATCAATATACCACTGGTTAATGTTGAAAGAATCTCCATCGAAGCGGAAGGCAAAATGCATTTCTGTTTCACCTGCCGGTATGTCGAAATACAATTCATATGTACCTGGGGGCACATCGGCTTCAATCACGATTTCCCAAATGGCATCCCATGTGTCGCCGCCGTCAAAACTCACGTCAATGGCTGCTATTTCGCCTTCGTTTGTGCCGAAGTTATTCAGGTACTGCTTGAAAGTCAGGCGCAGTTCTTCGTGCCCTTCAACATCAATGGGGTAAGTGACCAGGCGGCTCAAACCGGTTGCGGCGGGGCTCCAGTTAAATCGCAGTTCTGGTGCTTCGCCGCCGGCCATGGATGAGTTAAATACCGCCCAGGCATGAGCGACACCCTGAAGTGTCCAGCCCGGAGGTATTGCACCTGTCGGATAATCAAATGTTTCATACATCAGGATTCCTTCTGCGCCCAGCAGTGCAATATTGGACGCAGCTGTTCCGCCGGTACCAATGTCATTGCTGGCAGTAACATTGTAAAAATAATTGCCGATACCGGGAACCATGGTATCCAGGAAGTCGGTTTCGGTAATATCTTCTGCTACAACCGTATCGTCGGGCATGCGCACCACCGTATAGGTGATGTTGTCGCCGCTGAGGTAACCTCCGTTAAGACCTTCAGTGGGTTCTTCCCAGGTGACATGGCCTGCGTTTCCAACCGCGACCAGTGTTACATCTCCGGGAGCGGCAGGTACATCTTCGCCGATATATACATTCGCATTAGCAGGTATTCCTGCACCTTCAGCATTTTCCCCAACCACCGAATACGCGTAACCACCGGCAGCAGGAACGGTTGTATCAGTAAAGGTTACTGAACCGCCAATTACCGGGTTTGACACCGTATGGATGAGTTCTCCGGCACGATAGATCCTCACTTCGGTTAGATCTGTAAGTGGATCACCTTCCACTGTAGTGCCGGGATTGTTGAAACTGATATCAGCTTCAAGTGCACCCATCGCACCGGCAGTGACAACGAGATTGGTTGGCGCGCCCGGGGCCGCGAGTGGCGCGGAGTCAGCCAGTTCCAATGCCCAGATTACCTGATTTTGGACATTGCCAAGAAAAGCCCATTTCCCGGGTGTTACCAAATCGGTAATAACCAACCCTCCCGAAATGGCATCGGCCGGAACAGGAAATGTGACGGAATTGGCAATATCGAAAGTTTGAACAGTTGCACCCGTTGTCAAATCAATCTGAACAAGTACATTGAAACTTGTACCTGCCGGTTGCGTGTATCCCCATAAATAGGGGGTGCCGTCAGATACATCTTCCCATGCCAGACCGGAAAAACTTCCGGCAACGGTGGTCAGGGTTTCAACCACATTTCCGGAGCGGTTGATCAGTCTGAGTGGCGAGTCCCAACTACTGGTTACCCAAAAACCATCATTTATTGGATCATAAGCAATACCACGGATTAAGCCCGATGCCGTAATGGTCTCAACCAGTGTTTGGGTGTTGAAGTCCATCTTGAAAATGTTGGCGCTGTTTGGCGAACCATAAAAATACTGTCCATCAAATGTAAGATCCCTTACATTTGAAGCACCTGGAATAGTAAAAGACGAAATATAGGTGCCGTCCATTTCGTATTTGTAAAAATTGGCACTATTCCATGCCGCCGTGTAAATGTATTCACCGTCGGTAGCCACAGAATATTCGCCTCCGCCTACTCCAACATCAAACTGGAACAACAGATCAAAAATTGCTTTGGAAGGTTTAAGCGAAAACTGAGAAGGTTCAGCGTGCTGCTCATTGATCGACCCTTCCATTTCGGTGCGTTCCATGGTTTGCAGCCTTTCTTGCATCAATTTTTCAAGTTCTTCCGGGCTATATTGATAAGACTGGGCAAATGCTGCCATGCCAAATACAATAAAGCCTAATAAAAAAGTAACTCTCTTCATAATGATTTTGGTTTTAAGTTAAAAATGAAACAATAAAAAAAAGACAAGGCACCTAAGACAGGAGTCCGAGATGCCTGGATCAGAATTTTCAGTCGAAATGTGTAAAAAAAGTCAAATGCCATAGAATTCTTCATTCTACAGTGGGCTTTGTGTTGTATGTATATCTATTATCGGGCAGATGAAACCCGTGATGCAAAAGGAAATCTTTGCTCACTTTCCCTTTTTGAATGGATAAAAGTATTAAAAAGGTCTTAATTGGCCAAGTTACGAAGAGTTATTTTTTGAAAAAATCGACCAAAATATTTTTAATCGCGTATGTATTAATTAAAATATGCGACTAAAAACGCTTGTGAATTAAGCTTGATTGCTTATAAAGGTTTCAAGCAGTTTACAAGAATGATCCGGGGTCAGCTTAATGGCATTGATTTCGGCGGGTATTAACAGGCTGTCCCCGGTTTTGAGCTTGTCTGAAAAACCGGGACAGCTGATGGTACAGGATCCTTCCACAATCATATAAACAACGAAGGAATCAACGAAAAAGTAATCCAATTCCAGATTTTGATAAAAAGAGAGCAACCGGGTTGTGAAGTTGGGAGTTTTGATCAGTTCAACGGGTTCATTGGGAGTGTCCGGATAATTGATCTTGTGTTCGCCGGCTTTGTACTCAATGACTTCTGCGGCCTCCCCGGTGTGGAGTTTTCTGAGCTCCCCGTCGGTTCCGGGCCTGTTCCAGTCGAAAATCCGGTAGGTAATATCTGAAGCCTGTTGTATTTCACAAATTGTGAGACCTTTTCCGATGGTATGCACCTGTCCGGCAGGTATATGAAATGCATCCCCGGCCTGCACTTTGTATGTGCGCAGAATGTCTTTTAAAGTATTGTTTTGAAGGTGCTTAAGATAGGTTTCTTCGCTGCTGTCTTCCTGAAAACCAATGATGAGTTCAGCTGAAGGTTCAGCATGTACCACGTACCAAATCTCTTCTTTACCCCGTTGTCCGTGACGCTCCATTGCCATATTTTGGCCGGGATGCACCTGGATGGAAAGATCATCATCCGCATCCAGAAATTTGAAGAGCAATGGGAAAGAATGTCCGTGCATGTCAAACACTTTTTCACCCAGAAGTTCACCCATATATACTTCGATCAGTTCAGACAAATCGTTACCTGCCAGGAAACCGTTTCTGACTTTAGACACATTACCGGTCAATCCCGATATTTCCCACGATTCACCACAGTTTGATAAATGATCAATATTTTTTCCCAGTAAAGATGACATGCGTTTCCCCCCCCATACTTTCTCCTTGAGGATGGGCTCAAATTTCAATGGATATAGTGCATGCATTTCGTTCGGATATTTACATATTTACAAAGGCAGGCCCGGCCGGAAGCCCCAGCTCCCGGCACGTAAAACCAGAAAAATAAAGGATTATTGGGGCCAGAGAATCTTCTCATTGTCGTCCATGGCCACAGCCCAGCTGACCAATATGAGCTTATCTTTTTCAAAAACAAACTGCAAATGAGCGTCATTGAAGAAAAGGATGCGCTCTTCCATATCATCATCATCCTCAATTTCGAAAAACCCAAAACCATTTTTTTTCATCAGATCAACAATGTCTGGCTCACCCATCCGGAAGATGTGTTCGCCAAACAGGGTGGCCTCTTCATTATCGGTTTCAATATTGGTGCAGACACCCTTCAGATCCTCTTCGAAATATATGGCATGGCCTTTTTCCCAGTAGCTCCAGACCAATACCTCGTTAATTTCATCTTCCACTTCAATGGATTCTGTTTCCTGGGGTTTGCCAAATATGTCTTCCACTTCTTGTTGCGTAGCACCAAATTTCAAGTTTCCAAATCCTTCTAAAGGCTTAATTTCCAGTTTCTCTTTCATGGTTTCATGTTTTGGGTGGATAAAATGGGGATACCCGGCAAAGGTAAGGAATTATTTAAAGAAAAAAGACAGTCATCGCTCTTTAAGCGGTGAATCGGGTTCTTTGGCCAGATGTTTGTAAACCAGTTTATCTGTCAGCCCGGGAAAAAATTTATTGATCAACAGGGTGAGTTTTCCCTGTGTTGTCAGCACAAGTGTTCTTTTACGGCCGATAACCGAGCGTAAAATGCGTTTGGCCACCATTTCGGACGTCATCATTTTTTCTTCGTTCCTGGGGGATTCTCCCTGGATGCTTCCATCCTTTGCCAGTGCTGTTTTGCGGATGTTTGAAGCGGTAAATCCGGGACAAGCGATCAATACATGCAATCCGGTGTTCAGGTTTTCAATCCGAACACTTTCCAGGAATCCCTGCAGGGCAAACTTGGATGCAGAATAACCCGATCGTGCCGGAAGTCCCTTAAAACCCGCAATGGATGAAACTCCCACCAGGCTCCCCCCTGAGGCGATAAGGTGCGGCAATGCATATTTGGAACAATAGACCGCCCCCCAGAAGTTTACTTGCATCAACCGTTGAATCACCAAAAGATCGGTCTCCGAAAATAAAGCGCGCATGGAAACCCCGGCGTTGTTGATCAGCACATCTATTCTGCCAAAACGCTCAATGGATTTGTCGATCAGCAGCCGGCAATCAGCCTCCAGGGATACGTCCGTTTTTATCAACAGGTATTGATCGGGTGACACTCCACTGATGATCTCCTGCATGGGCTCAATACGCCTGGCTGCCAAAACTACCTTTGCACCAAGTCTCAAACTTTCTTCAACGAGGGCTTTCCCTATACCGGATGACGCCCCCGTTACAATAATCACTTTGTCTTGCAGTTGCATGTATCGTTGTTTTTTGGTTAAAATGTGGACATGTGCAAAGGTCAAAAGGTCAAACAGTCTCGATAAGCGTATCCTTTGCGTTTTTTGCGTGATTTAGCTTTTGCAGCCTTAGCGAGGGAAAATATTTCCCACGCAAAGATCGCAAAAGTATAAGCAAAACCCGCAAAGGCATAGTTTTTTATTTTTTCACCACAAAGAACACGATGAACACAAAGAGCTTATAACCAAATATTTACAATCTGCTTGCTGCCTGCTACATACTTTCTACTTCTTACTTTCACCCCCTCGCCCCCTCACTCTATCTTTCCTTCTCTCTTTTACTCCTTCCCGCCAGATTCCGCATACAAACCTACTGGTTTTTTCCAGAAAAAAGAAATCACTATTTTCGCATAGCAAATAAGCCTATATCCATGATGCAATTAATTGAAGTTAACGATCGAAAAACGGTCCGGGAATTTCTGGACCTGCCACGAAAAATATATGCCGGCGATCCTTACTGGATACCACATTTGGAAAAGGATGTTGAAGCCGTTTTTTCTCCTGTAAAAAACCTGCAGTTTCAACACGGCGAATCAATCCGGTGGATATTGAAAGATGATGCAGGTGACGTCATTGGCAGGGTTGCGGCTTTTATCAACAAAAACCTTGCATACACCTTTGACCGGCCCACAGGTGGCATGGGCTTTTTTGAATGTGTCAAGCAAAAAGAAGCTGCTTTCTTGCTTTTTGATGCATGCAAGAACTGGCTGGAAGCCCGCGGCATGGAAGCCATGGATGGGCCCATCAACTTTGGTGAAAGAGAGAGATTCTGGGGTTTGCTGTTGGAAGGGCATGGCAAATATCCTCCATATCTGATGAACTACCATCCCGTATATTACCGGGAACTTTTCGAAAGCTATGGTTTCAAGAATTATTTTTATCAATTTGTTTATCAGATTCTTACAGATACAATCCTGCCACCTGTTATTGAAAGGAAGATCAATCGGCTAACGGAAACTGAGGGTTACCGCTTTGAGCATATTCAACTCAGGGATATTGAAAAATATGCGGAAGATTTCATGACCATTTACAACAAAGCCTGGGGTGCATCCCGCGAAAATTTCAGCCCCATGACGAAAAAGCAGGCGCTCAGCATTTTTTCCGGAATGAAGCGCGTGATTGACCCGGAACTGGTCATTTTCGGCTATCACCGGGATACTCCCGTAGCCTTTTTTATCAACATTCCTGAATTAAATGAAATATTCCGCTTTGTGAATGGAAAGCTCAATCTTGCAGGCAAGTTAAAGTTTTTGTATTATCGTTGGATAAGGAATTGTCGTACCATTTACGGAATTGTTTTTGGTATTATTCCGGAATATCAGAACCGCGGTCTGGAAAGTGCCCTCATTATGACGCTGCAGCGGATTGTTGCAAAAAAAAGGCGCTACCAGTCGATGTACATAACATGGTTGGGCGACTTTAATCCGAAGATTATCAGGATTGTGGAGCACATCGGTGCAACAAGGGCTTTTACCCTGGCTACCTATCGAAAAATGTTTGATGAAAATGCACATTTCGAACGTCATCCTGTAGTCAATTAGGCTGCAATGCCTGAAAAAACGAAAAAAAAAAGTTTGCTGTTTTGATTTTTGCACGTATCTTTGCCGTCGCAAAATTCAAGCAGGATTTCGCAGATCAGAGAAACAGACTTGGTAGCTCAGCTGGTAGAGCACGTCCCTTTTAAGGATGGGGTCCTGGGTTCGAGTCCCAGCCAGGTCACAAAAAGCCGGTGGCAGACGTCACCGGCTTTTTTTTATGGTTAAAGTGTATTTTTCCTGTTTTCCGGATTGGACACCCATTGCACCTGGTTGTCGCAGCGCCCTGAAAGGGCAGCTTATTTCAGCCCAATGGCAACGCCTTGGGTAGAATAGCGATCCCAAACACCACGAGCGCCCTGAAAGGGCAG
>REEA01000163.1 GCA_007695305.1 Bacteroidia bacterium | reverse complement strand
ACAAGAAATAATGGAAACAAAATCCTGGAAAGAAATCAAAGACAATGTTTACGGCGAAAAGGGAACACCCCGCCGAGACAAGCTTGACAGAGAGTTCGAGACTTTCAAAGTCGGACTATTACTGAAAAAAGCACGAGAAGAAAAACACCTGACCCAAGAACAACTTGGACAACTGGTTGACAAGAAAAGAACCTACATTTCAAGAGTGGAAAACGACGGAAGCAACATGACACTGAAAACACTCTATGACATTGTAGAGAAAGGACTTGGCGGAAAAGTAAAAATACAGATTGAAGTATAAAGAAGTACGTGCTACAACATGCCATACCTGATCCCGCACGTGCGGGACGGGTGCAGTGCAGGTTTCACGTTCCTGCCACGCATAAAATTTTGTAACGGCGGATAGTTTAGCAGCCCCCAAATCCGCTACTGTGCTTTTTCATTTTTCAAACATAACACCTATACCAGGAACGTTAGCGTTTATGCCAAAAAAAATCAAAAGCACTATGAAAATTCCTAAATTGTATATACTTTTGCAGTACACCAAATAAGTAAAAAGATGAAAACATTATCATTAAAACTTGACGACTTAGTGTATCAAGAAACAGAAGAATTGCGTGAAAAAACCAGAAAGCCAAGGAATCGATATATTAATGAAGCATTGCAATATTATAATAGAATCCAAAAAAAGAGAATGATTGAAAAGCTTCTTGAAGCAGAATCAA
Organism: Bacteroidia bacterium; assembly: GCA_007695305.1. Classification (GTDB taxonomy): domain Bacteria; phylum Bacteroidota; class Bacteroidia; order Bacteroidales; family UBA7960; genus PUPG01. The sequence goes on along the minus strand of REEA01000163.1, from coordinate 8,911 downwards.
AAATAGTTAGCGATGAATCAATGAGAGTGCTCGCAGAATTTGAAAATTTAGAAGACCATGACTGCTAAGAAGTTTGAAATTTGGATTGCAAATCTTGACCCGAGATTTGGGACAGAAGCGGGAAAGACAAGACCTGTTTTAATTATCCAAACAGATTCTTTAAACAAAGTTCACCCTTCGACTCTTGTTTGTCCGATAACGACCAATATAAAGCCAGAAAGCCAAATACTCAGAGTAAATATAAAAAAAGATACTGCTAAAGTTAAAGAAGATTGCGATGTGATGATTGACCAACTCCGGGCGATAGATAAAAATAGGCTTATTAAGAGAATTGGGGAAATACCCAATGAAATTGGCGAAAAAGTGAAAAAAAATTTAAGAATTATTCTTGACCTCGATGAATAAGGCACAAAACGCTAATTGTATAGGCAATCACAGCAAAATCAGGCATTTTCTATATTTTTATCTAAATCTTCTATTGATTGGCTAAATAATGAAAACCCATATTTGCCTAATATGATGATCCATCGCCCGGGATTGTAAACAGTAAGCATAAGACCCAGATCGGCACTGGCAAATCCCATACCTTTTTGCTTGGCATGTAATAAAAACCTGATTGTCGTTTAATGGTGCAACAAGGAAGGTATTGTACACCTGTTATCCACCATCCTCTATTTGCATATATCCCAATGCGAAATGGACAAACCTCACCGTTACCGGGTGGCTATCTCAAATGACCGCAATCATGATATCTGGAAAAACCATCTAAAGTTTACTGCAAAAGATTACTGCAACAGGGGAAGGCAAAATCCAGTATCACTGGCAGAGGCTGAGTTCCCGCGAAGGTTCTGCCGGCATTTATTTCCAAAAGGTTTTGTAAGGATACGACGCTTGGGGATTATTCCCAAGGTTTTATCTCTCGTCGGCGTAACAGATATGCGCAAGAGCTTTGACAGCCTCTGCTAACTTGTTCAAAGCAAGCCTGTTCGCAACCCAACCTCTGGCGATGCGTTTAACTGCATTAACCATCGGGGTGACCGTGTCAAACTCTTTCGCCGGGAAACCGGTGGCTTTATTTTGTATTACAACCGCCTGGAGTAACTTCTGCCGTTCAGGTGGAAAAAAAGGCCAGGGTTGACACCCCGGAATAAAACCAATAGCAATCTTTATCAAAAAAAATCAAGGTGTAGCAGGCCGAAGGGTTACCTGCAAATGGAATATTATTTACTGTGCATAGGGAGGAACCTGATCTGATATACCCAGGCAGTTAAATACCTCTTCAAGACCTTCTTCCGTTTCGGAGAGAATGACCAGCCTGTCACCGGCTTTTAACCCGGTGTTTCCGTTTGGTGTGATGTAGTTGTCGTCGCGCTTGATCATGGCGATAATGGCATGCGGTGGAAAGTGCAGGTCAATGATTCTTTTTCCGACAGCACCTGCCTTGGGTGGTATAGCCACTTCCACCATGGAGGACTTCATCCGCTCCGACAACAACATATCAGATGGTTCACGGCGTTTTACACGCTCAGGAAGCGCAACATGCAGCCATCGCGCGAGCAGAGGCAGTGTGGTTCCCTGGATAATTACAGAGGTGAGGGATACAAAAAATACCACATTGAAGATCATGTCGGCCTTGTCAATGCCTGCAAGCAGGGGATAGGTGGCAAACACGATGGGTACGGCACCCCGGAGTCCAACCCAGGAAATATACAAACGGTTGCGCATCCGCATGCGGAAAAATGCAAGGCTGAGCATTACGCTCAAAGGGCGTGCAACCAAAATCAGGAAGAAGGAGATCAGGAGTCCCACACCGATGATCGGCACAATGTTAGACGGGAATACCAACAAGCCCAGTGTTAAAAACAGGACGATCTGGAAAAGCCATGCCAACCCGTCAAAAACCTTCAGGATCGTCTTCTTGTGAATCAAATCCTGGTTGCCAAGATAGACTGCACAGATATAAACAGCAAGAAACCCATTCCCCCCCATAAAATCAGTAGCAGAAAAAGACAGGAACATCATGGCAATCACCAGTACCGGGTACAAGCCCTCAAAGTCAAGTCTTATCTTATTGATCATGAACTTGCTGAAACGCCCGAATGCATACCCTGCAATCCCACCAAGAGCCATTTGCCGGACAAACACCGGCAGGACGGTTATCAGGCTCTGATCCTGGTTCATGACCAGTCCGAGGAAAACCAGGACCAGCACATAAGCCATAGGGTCGTTACTGCCACTTTCAAACTCAAGTGTGGAGCGCAAATTGCCTTTCAATGCAAGCTTCTGGGATCTGAGGATGGAAAATACAGCTGCGGCATCCGTAGAGGATACGATGGCACCCAGCAACAATCCTTCAAATATGGTGAAGTCTGTAAGCAACCAAACAAATGTGCCCAGCGTTACAGCTGTAAGCAAAACACCCAGCGTGGAAAGAGAAAAACCTTTCCAGAAACAGGGTTTAATGGAAGACCAGTTGGTGTCAAGCCCCCCTGAGAAAAGGATGAAATTCAGAGATACAATACCGATAAAACGGGCTACGGCCGGGTTGTCAAAATGAATGCCCCCGATGCCTTCTGAACCTGCCAGCATCCCGATGCCCAAAAACAGTATCAGTGTTGGCACACCAAAGCGATAAGAGGTCTTCCCTGCAACCAAACTGATAAGCAAAAGGACGGAACCAATCAGTAGAATGTTTTCAATGCCTATATTCATATGATTTTTCTGTCACTGCAAAAATAACAATTATTATGCAGCTATTGTTTGTAGTGCAATTTTGTCATGTTTAGAACCAAAAAATCATCGGGAAAGTCACGAAATGCCCCGGAAAACGCATAAGAAACCAAGGGATGCAGTTCACTCCCGCACGTGCGGGACTGGGTCTTGCAGACCGCTCATATTCCTAAAGGGAAGGCTGATCAGCAAAAAAACAAAACACCCACCATGACCTCTCCGATGATCAAAAAGTGGTCATCATTTCCAGAACTCTTCAAACACACCCAAGCCAAAAAGCGCGAAATCATATTTTACGGGATCTGCCGGATCCATCAACCGCAGCTTGCTGTCCAGCTCCCTAAGGGCTTTCAGGTTGTTCTGCTTCACCGTTATCAGACCAAACTTCCGGGCAACATGTCCGGTGTGAAGGTCCAGCGGACAAGATAACTGGCTTGGCGAAAGGGATTTCCAAAGTCCGAAATCAACCCCCTTGCCGTCATCCCGCACCATCCAACGCAAAAACATATTGATCCGCTTTGCCGGAGACCCTCCGGCGGGATTGGACACGTGCTTGCGTGTCCGTTCCGGATGGGGAAGGGAAAAGAACAGATTATGCAAGGCAATGATAGCGGGGATGACCGAGTCATGGAATGCTGACCGGCAAAAGACGGACTCAAGTCCCCCGTGGCGGGCATAAATGTGTCGTAAAGCCCGGATAAAATAGCGGGCATCCGCATCACAAAAGGTACGGTGTACAAATCCGTCCAGTACATCCAGGTGGTGATCCTTGTGATTCATGACAAAGTCAAAGGGTGAATCACCCATGCGGGCCAGCAAACGCAAAGCGTTCTTAATGATCATCGGGCGGCTGCCCCAGGAAATGGTCGCCGTAAGAAAAGCCGCCACTTCAATGTCTTCCTTCATAGAATACCGGTGCGGAACAGATATTGGATCGGTATCAATAAAACCGGGGTTGTTATATAAAACCACCTTTTCATCCAGAAAAGCCTTGATATCCCCATCAATCTTTGTCATGATTTATTTATTGAAAAGCGTAAAAATATACCGGTTTTAATGGTTGTACTCACCATATTAACCAACATTTCTTACTTTTGTTCTAATTGGCGCCGAATACACCGATTGGTGTTTTCGGACTGACAAAAAATGCAAGTTTATGTGTAAAGAACACCATGAGTATATCAGGCAAGCTGTGGATATGGCTGCTGAAAATGTGGGAACCGGGCTCGGCGGGCCCTTTGGTGCACTTATCGTGAAAGACGGCAAGATCATTGGGCGGGGCGTAAACCGGGTCACGAGTATCAAAGACCCCACCGCACATGCAGAAGTGATGGCGATCAGGGATGCATGCCGGCAAATAGATGATTACAGATTGGAAGGCGCGGTGATATATACCAGCTGCGAACCATGTCCCATGTGCCTTTCTGCCATCTATTGGGCAAGACTGGATGGGATCTATTTTGCAGCTTATCATTCGGATGCAGCCAAAGCCGGATTTGATGACTCTTTTATCTACAATGAAATACCCCTTCCTTTCGAAAAACGTGCGATCCCCATCAGGCAAATCATGCACGAAGATCCTTTCAAGCCTTTTTCGACCTGGATCGATATGGAAAACAAAATAAAGTATTGAACATAGCGAGGGGCGAAAAACACACAACCCGCAGGGGTATGGCAAACACGAAGCAGCTTCTCGCAGCCAAAACCGGCAGCATGCAAGTTTACAAGAATAAAGGTAATATCTTGCCATAATTTATTATTTTCGCACAGCAACCCATTAACCCGATAAAGATATGATGGATCAACTGAGAGAAACAGCGGATTTTCTAAAGAAAAAAACCGGCTCCAACCCACTTGTGGGTATTGTTCTGGGATCCGGACTGGGCGGGCTGGTTGACGAAATGGATGTCAGCCACACCATTCCCTACGGAGAAATACCAAACTTTTTATCCTCAACCGTGGAAGGCCATGCAGGCAAGCTGATATTTGGCGAGCTTGGTGGCAAGCAGGTGGTGGCTATGCAGGGTCGTTTTCATTATTATGAAGGTTATCCCATGCAAAAGGTCACGTTTCCGATCCGCGTGATGCGAATGCTGGGGGTAAAAACCCTAATGGTATCCAATGCAGCCGGTGCATTGAACCCTGCCTTTGAGGTAGGAGACCTGATGATCATTCGTGACCATATCAATATGTTCCCGGAAAATCCGCTGCGTGGACCCAACATTGAGGAGCTTGGTACCCGTTTCCCGGAGATGAGTGAAACATATTGCCGCGAACTGATCGGCAAAGCAAAGAATATCGCCACCCGCCACAAGATCAAGTTCCAGTCGGGGGTTTATATTGGAAGCCCCGGTCCCACCCTGGAAACCCCTGCGGAATATAAAATGTTCCGTATCCTGGGTGCCGATTCCACGGGAATGTCCACCGTCCCGGAAGTGATCACGGCACGACACGCGGGCATGAAGGTTTTTGGCATATCGGTGATCACCAACCTGTCGGAACCATCGGAGATGGACAAGCCAACCACCCACGAAGAAGTGCAGAATGTTGCCGGCGCCGCCGCATCAAAAATGACAATTGTCTTTAAAGAACTGATCAGCGAGCTCTAACAAGCATGCTTTCACCAACCAAAATATCAGTTTTAGATGATCGATGATCAATGAGCGGTACACAATGATTATTGATCATAGACAATTGATCATTGATAATTGTTCATCGTCAATCGATCATCAGTCATTGTTCATTCTCAACGCGAGCTTTTTTTGAGCGTTTCCACATCTTTTCTGAGCCGGTTCACCTGGCGGACGAGTTCCAGGTGCGGGGGTTCGCTTTCGGGCATTTCGCTGCTGATATAGTTCACAAATTTCCACACTTCACGCACATCGTTGATGTGCACATCATAGGGCTCATAGGCAGGATTCAGTGAATGCAAACGCAATGTGCCATCCTGCTTTAAACGATTTTCAACCACCTTAAACACTACCCCGTCGTCGAGGGTATGGATTATGTATGCATGGCGATCCCGGATCAGTTGCCAGTTCTGAACAAATTCGCAGGTCACCCATGCACCGTGTGGTATTGGCAACATACTTTCTCCGGACACCTGGAAGGTTCGGTATTTTTTCTGACGCGACAAAAAAGGCATCTGGAAGGTAGGCAACACCTTGATAAATTCCGGATCGGCAAAACCGGCACGGTAACCGGCTTTTGCCTTCTCCGAAACCAGCTCAATGTTTTCTTCATTGTCGCGGTCAACAGTGGTAGCCAATACACGCAGTTTGCTCCCGGTCAGAAACACATCATAGCCCCTCTCAAGCTGCGACAACTGGCTTTCAGAAAGTGACGACAAATCTGTTTTGATCAACGTATCAACGGATACGTTAAAATACTTTGAAAAAGCCGCCAGTGTATCCAGGCCGGGCTGGGCCACACCGTTCTCATAACCACTCAGGGTCGGACGCTTTAACCCCAAAGAAAAGGCTACATCATCCTGCGTCCGGCCGCGACGCTTTCGCAACAGCTTGATGTTCGAACCAAAATATCCCATCACAATTATAATTTACACTGTTATCAAAAAACAAAAATGATTAAATATTCATCTTTTCGTTGATTATATTTTAATCAAAGGTAATCATTTTTTGGAAATTACCAACACCGCATTAAAATTTTTTGACAATCATGGCGGAGGGTTGATCATCCAGCCGGAAAAGACAAAGCGGAGATTAGGGATCGGGCGATCTGGCGGGTTTTTTCGCAACAAAACGAGGGATGGAGCTGAAAGCGGAATGACCGGACTATTCCAAAGAAGCATAAAGAAACGCAATTTCCTCCGCCCACTTGTTTTCGTCAGGCGTTTCAAGGATGATGGGGATATTGTCGAAACGGGGATCCTTCATAATGCGGATAAACAATTCACTTCCCAGGGTTCCGTCGCCGATCTGGTCGTGCCGGTCTACACGCGATCCGTGAGCCTTTTTCGAATCATTGATATGCATACCCCGCAAGAACCGGAACCCGATAACCTCATCGAAAAGTGAAAAAGTATTTTCGAAACCTTCAGCGCTTTTTATCTCATAGCCGGCCGAATAGGCATGAGCGGTATCGATGCAGACACCAACTCTGTCCATGTCTTCAATATGATCCATAATAAACCGGATCTGCTCAAAAGTATAGCCGAGATTGGTGCCTTGCCCGGCGGTATTTTCAATCACAGCCGTAACACCGCGGGTTTTGTCGAGTGCCATATTTACCGATTCGGCAATGGTTTTGAGGCACGTTTCTTCATCGGTTTTGTTGAGATGGCTTCCCGGGTGAAAATTCAGCCGGTCGAGACCAAGCTGCTCACAGCGCTGCATCTCGTCGAGAAATGCGGCCCTTGACTTCTCAAGGCCTTCCTTTTCCGGATGCCCCAGGTTGATCAGGTAACTGTCGTGGGGCAGTATCTGAAAAGGTTGAAAGTCATATTTCTCACAATTCTCTTTGAAGGCCCTGATCGTCTTTTCGTCAAGCGGCTTTCCTGTCCAGCGCTTCTGATTCTTGGTAAACAAGCCAAACGCTCTCGCTCCGATATTGTGGGCATTCAGGGGTGCATTCTCCACACCACCTGAAGCACTGACATGTGCACCGATATATTTCATGATCCTGTTTTTATGACAAAGTTACAGGACTTTGGATGATTTTCCACAAAAAGAGGAAATCGTCCGGGACAAGGGTACGAAAAGAAAGGGCGAAAAACAGGACAAATAAAGAGAACGCAATTTATTCAGGAAGCCGGGCTGCCTGCACGTGCATCCAGTCGAAGTTTCGCTTGCGTCCAAGACTGATCCACCCCTCTTCTTCCCAGCATTTCCACCATTCATCGTAATCCGGGTGGGCAAAGGAAGCCTTGTCCCTTCCCCAATTCAGCTGATTCCGGGTGGGGTCAAAGTCGAGGGCAATACCCCAGGCATGCATGGAGGGCAAGTTGCCATTTCTCATCAAACGGTCTTGAAAGCAACCCCCAAAATAATCCAGCCGTAAACGTTTGATCTCGCTTTCACCATAAATATCCTTTACTTTTTGAAGGACGCGCTGCAGGCTTTCAGCTACTTTCCGGTGACAAGTGGTACGACGCACCTTGGTGGAAAGATCCCACGAAAGCCGCATCTCAAAGGGAAAATCCACCAAAATAAGATCAGAACCCCTTGGCCCGTAGAAGTTTTCAAATGCCCGGGTATTCTGTTCCGGCCAATTGTTTGGATTGGGAACGGTAAATGCATCCGGACGCCATGGCGGCTGCAGCTTGCCATGTTCCAACAAATAAGTGAGCTGATCAAAAGCTGCCTGGGTTATGGGCCCCCACAAACCGTCGACAGGTCCGGAATCTATATTGTGCTCCCTCGCCGCGATCTGTATAAAGGCGATCAGCCTCCTTTGTTTCGGCCACTTCTGATCAATGCCGGCTACACGTGTAATTGCAGCCATGGTCGGCAAATCGGCTACGCCATCAATGCCACCTTTGTATAAACCCTTCCTTTTTAGGAATTCCTGTGCAATCCTGATTCTTGCTTTCATAACCATATATTTTTTCGAAATGTGTGAAATACTGAAAAGCCAACAACTTTATTTAATCTAAACAAAAATAAACAAATAATCCCACAAATACAATATACCCAATCATGTTAAAATAATTGATTATATTATGATCATATTTTTGATTATTTTTTAATCATTTTGGTGATGACAGATGTGCTTTGCGGGTTTATCTTTTTTTGCGGGCTTTGCGTGAAACTTCTTATTCCTCGCAAAGGCCGCAAAAACTAAATCACGCAAAAATCGCAAAGAAAGGCTGCATTATTTATTCACAGCAGCTGTGAGAGGATTTGCGGTGTTAAACGGAACGCCCTGAAGGGCAAATTAATTCAGCCCAGTGGCAACGCCCTGGGTAAATGTGGGCAACACCACACCAGCGCCATATGGCACAAAGGTAGGGGCAGCTTAAAAACAATCACAAAAAACTAAATGATAAACAATTACAAAATTATTAACAGAAAAAACCTTATAAAACCCAAAAATAAGGTTTTTATTGTTGCGTATTATGCTGAAAACACAATACGCTGATAATCAAGGAATAATGCAATTATAATCACATGAAACGCCCATGACAGGATTTTTGACACACAGGAGGATGATTTATAGAACG
>REEA01000178.1 GCA_007695305.1 Bacteroidia bacterium | reverse complement strand
TGGGCTGAAATAAGCTGCCCTTTCAGGGCGCTGCGACAACCAGGTGCAATGGGTGTCCAATCCGGAAAACAGGTGCGCGTCGACGACGCTCTTTTATCTGACTTCCACAACGGGACACCCCTGCAAATTGAGGATACATTATTTTTATGCCATAATGACCATTACGACTCCCTCTTGTCCGTGTTTTGTCTGCGCAGCCCAAGTGCTGCGCCTACCTCTGGCCTCTTTAGGGAGTATGTGAGGCCGGTTAAGCCCGGCCTATACCGGCTTGTCCGATGGGTTTATTTACAAAACGATGTTTTTCTCCGGGTAGTAATTGGTTGTTTTTATTATCCCCTGCCACCCCTGTATAGGCCGGGCTTGACCGGCCTTAGATGTTTTGTTTTAATGGGGAGAATGTAGCGACAGGGCTTGACTTGTCCTTATTTTACAACAGTTTTTCGGTAACCAGGACCATCCTGTTTTTTCCTGTCTTCCGGAAGATAAAACACGAACAATGAGCGTCATACGGTTTTTTTCACCACAACGGCAACCACGGTTTTGTCGTCGCCGCCCATATTGATGGAGAGGCCGTAAGGCTTATCATCCGGGATGGATATCTGGGCTTCGCCGGCTTTACCTGTGAGCTGCTCCCAAAGGGTAACAACCTGATGTACGCCAGTTGCACCGGTGGGATGTCCCCAGCCGATCAAACCACCCGTGGTATTCACCGGAATACGGCCACCTGCAGCGGTGTCGCCGTTAATGATCATATCCGGTCCTTCTCCGGGTTTTGCAAATCCCAAAGCTTCCATGATCAACACCCCGGCAATGGTAAAACAATCATGCAGCTCAATGGTCGCCAGTTGACTGATATCAATACCGGCCATCTCCATGGCTTGCTTTGCAGCCTTGGCCACCGTGACCAGAAGGGTAGGGTCAGAAGGTTTTTCTGTGATATTGTCCACACAGAGCGCCCAGCCTCTCACCTCTATAGCCTCCGAAACCGGGATGCCCGTGCGTTTCAGACCCTCTTCCGAAACAATGGCAATGGCCGATGCACCATCCGAAACCTTAGAACAGTCAAAAACATTCAGATGATCAGTAAAAGCGGCAGGATTTGGCGGTGTAAGCGCCAGTCCCAATAGGTCATCATGGGTGTTATGGTATTCCTGTGCGGTGGGACATTTCCTGGCATTCTCAATGGCATTTTTAAACCAATAAGCAAAAGCCTGCCTTGTCTTTTCCATGCCGTATTTTTTAAAATATGCACCGGCACGGTCGCTGAAATTTCCGGGAAAAAAATATGCATGGCCATCTTTCCTGTCACGGAACCAGCCGGCACCTGCCAGAATATCAGCTCCGTAAATGGCTTTTACTGAATTTTGCACCTCCACACCAAGACTCAATACCACATCCGCTGTTTCTGCCAGCACCGAACGGATACCCGAAATCAATGCAAGCCCGCCCGTTGCACAGGCCCCTTCCACACGGTGAGCCGGCTTGTGACGCAACCCTTCATCCACATAAGGCATGAAAGCACCCAGATGCGCCTGCTTTACAAACCTTGAAGCCATGAAGTTGCCCACCACGCTCTCGTCCACATGACGGGCTCCACCCAATAAACCCAAAGTGCCACGCCCGGCCTCAACAATATAATGCTCAATGCCCGGCATGGGCTTCTTAGGATTGAACTCCTTACGGCCCGAACCAAATGAAACCGTATTGTAACCGGCAGTCATATATATCTTTCTTCTCATACTGTTGTGTTTTTGATAGGTTCAATAATTTTTTTATGAAAACCTGTTGTGCTGAAAATCACTAATTTTTATTTATTGATAAAGTCGTTGATCAACCCATAAGCGTGGTAAAAGCCGGTGATCATTACCGTATTCACGTCTTCCGGCTTTTGGGCAATCCCGTCCTTTACCAGTTCAAGACCGATATCTTTCATTTTTTCCAGGTAATTGCGGGCAAGGATGGCTCCCTGTGTGTCCATTTGTTGCAAGGCTGCAAAATATGTATTTAGCCATGATTCGCGATCACGGTTTCTGATCACCTGTTTCCATGGTTGATGGTTTTCCGGAAGCGGACCCAAAAATGCATCGGCTTTGGTTCTCACATCATCAACAGGCACATATTCATGTCGCCCGGGGTCAAATATGGCTGTTTCCCTCCCTTTTTCGTAATAAAGAATCCCGGCTTTTTGAGAACCATCAGGATGTTGACCACCTCTTACCCCCATGCTGATCAATAGATCGATCAGGTCACTGTGCAGGTGCGGTTTGTTCAGCCTCACCGACATAACGGCCATGATCTTCTGGCATACATCGATGCCTACATAGTCCATCAGTTGAAAAATACCCATCGGGCGAAGTAAAAAATCACGGCTTACGCGGTTCACCGAATATACAGCATGGGCAAATCCCAGTTCTCCCTGCAGCTCGTGAACCAGACCGATGCCGTAAAGGATATCACGCATCAAATATCCGTTGCCGATAAAACCCGCAAAATCATTGGCAGGTACAATGACCTTTTTCATCTTCTTGGCCAGCTCCTGCGAAAAGCTTTTTAAGTCCGGATTGGTATCCTCCGGTGCCACAAACTCTACAATACGCTGCACAGCCGGGGGATTGTAAAAGTGAAAACCGATGATATTGCCTTCGAGCCCCGCTCTTTTGTTTAATTCTGCAATGGGGATGGAAGATGTATTGGTAAGAAACCATGGGGTATGCTCAGAATGATCACTGATCTGACGCAACAAATCCACTTTCAGATTAACTTCTTCCACGGCAGCTTCAAAAATCACATGGGCGTTATAGGCCGATTCAGTGCGGGTGCTAAAATGTATCAACCGCATGGCATCATCCACATAACGATGGATAATATCCTCGTTTTCAATAAGATCAACTCTGTCTTTGTATACTTCTCTGAGCAACACCGCTTTTTTCTCGGCGATCCGCAGCAGCTGGTTTTTCAGGTAAGTGTAAAGGCCTTTTAAACCCTCCGGAGAAATGTCGATGGCATGCAACTCATACACTTTGTCCCTGTTTTCGGGCTTCAGCGATATGTCTGCCATCTCTGCAGCGGCCAGGAGCAATATTCCTGATCCCATTTTGCCGGCAGCACCGAGTACAGCCGTACGTCTTATTCTTTCATCGTATTGCATTGTGTGTTTGTTTTGATTTGGTTAATGAAGTTTTTTGAATCATACAATTCATGATTTCCAGTTTGGTTTCCTTTTTTCCAGAAATGCCTGTATGCCTTCCGGTCCGTCGGTAGAAAACAGCGAAGGGAAGCGCTCGTTCTCCATACGGATACTTTCCCCAAGCTCTTTTTGAAAGCCTTCATGAACAAGCTGCTTCACAGTTTTGAGGGCATGCGGACCCATTTTCTCAATCCGCTTTGCCAGGGCAAAGGCCTCTTCCATGAGATTTTCAGACGGGAAAATCCGTTGAACCAACCCCATGCGTAATGCCTCACCTGCGTCCATGTTTTCACCGGTGAAAAACATAAACAAAGCATTCCCAACACCCACCAGCCGGGGCAACCTTTGGGTACCCCCGTAGCCGGGAATCAATCCCAGCCTTGCTTCCGGCATTCCCAAAACAGCATTTTCGGAGGCAATACGGATGTCGCATGCCATGGCAAGCTCACAACCACCTCCCAGGGCGTAACCATTTACAACGGCGATCACGGGAAATGGCAAAGAGGACAAACGTGCAAAAGCATCCTGGCCGATGCGCGAAAATTCCTGTGCCTGAGCTTCATCCATATGCTGCATTTCTCCAATGTCGGCACCCGCAACAAAGGCCTTGCCCTCTCCGGTAATCATTAACACCCTGACGGTTTCATCCTTTTTAAGGTTTTTAAGCATCTTGTTGAATTCAGAAAAAAACCGGCTGTTCAGTGCATTGAGGGCCTTTGGACGCGAGATGGTCCACAACACTACCGGCCCGTTCCTCTTTTCTGTGATGATTTGCTCTTCTTTCATGGTTATATTTTCATGGTTTATTGATCGGTTTTGAATTGCTGAATAAACGGATTCAGACAACTGACTGCAAATGTTCGAAAGGCACAGCATTTATGCCGTGTACAAATGAGCTTCTTCCGTTGTCATTTTTTTATGATGTTCTTCCTGCGTAGCAATGTATTTTCGCACAGCTTCAAGCTGATCAAAACCAACACCCACAGCCATATATTCGTTTTGCCATTCGAATTTTGTCAGGGTCATTTTGTTTTTGTTAATCCAATGTGATGATTCGCCTTTTAACAATTGTACGATCTTTCCAATGCCAGGATCATCGTTCATCGATACCAGGCAATGAACAATGTTTGGGCTAAAGCCCCCGACGTTTCTGCGCATTCATACTGTGGTTACGATTTATGATCATGATATCGTTTATTTAGAAAAGCATGGCTTTACCTGGAAATAGCCCGCGCAATGATCAGTTTTTGAATTTCTGAAGTGCCTTCGTATATCTGGGTGAGTTTGGCTTCCCGCATAAGCCGTTCCACATGGTATTCCTTTACGTAGCCATATCCGCCGTGAATTTGGACGGCCTCTGTGGTTGTTTTCATTGCCACATCGGTGGCAATAAGTTTGGCCATGGCGCTTTCGGTACCGTGCGGCTTGCCCTGGTCTTTCAGCCATGCTGCTTTGAGCACCATCATACGGGCTGCCTCTATTTCCGTGGCCATGTCGGCCAGCTTGAAAGCGATGGCCTGGTGATTGATGATCTCGGTGCCAAAGGCCTTTCTTTCCTTAGCGTATTTGAGGGCCAGCTCATATGCACCGGCGGCGATGCCCACAGCCTGCGCGGCGATACCTATCCGTCCTCCCTCCAGGAGTTTCATGGCAAAACGAAAACCAAAGCCATCATCACCGATCCTGTTTTCTTTCGGGACAACCACATCAGTAAACATCACCGAATGGGTATCGGAGCTGCGCATCCCCATCTTGTCTTCGTGAGGCCCCAGGCTGATACCGGGTGTATCTTTTTCAACAATCAGCGCGTTGATCCCTTTGTGACCTTTTTCCGGCCAGGTTTGGGCCATCAGCAGATATATACTGCCCGTCTGACCGCTTGTGATCCAGTTTTTTACCCCATTTACAAGGTAATAATCCCCTTTGTCCACGGCAGTGCATTTCTGAAAAGACGCGTCGGATCCCGCATCGGGTTCGCTTAACAGAAAAGCACCAATCTTCTCGCCGCTGGCCAGTGAAGGCAGGTATTTTTCCTTTTGTTCGCTTGTGCCATAAGTTTGAATCCCGTAAGCCGTAAGAGAATTATGCACGGCCATGATCACCGCCACGGATGAGTCTATCTTAGATATCTCCTCCAGGGCCAGTGAATAAGCGACGGTGTCGGTATGCACACCACCGTATTCAGGCAAGACAGTCATTCCAAAGAATCCAAGCTCAGCAATGTTTTTGACATGCTCGGCAGGATAAATGGCATGGGTATCCCGCTCAATAACGTCAAGGATCAGTTTGCGCCGGGCATAGTCACGCGCCGTTTGGCGTATCATTTCCTGTTCTTCAGTAAATTCAAAATGCATGGTGTGAGGACTTTAAAATTAATTGAGATACTAAAATACAAAATTAATTTATACTGTCCTTGTTTTTAATCCTGCTTATGGTGATAATTTGTCTATGCACGTAAGGGTATAAAGTGAAAAGGTGGAAAAGTGGAAAAGCCTTCTCGCTTCCTGCCAACAATCAAACACTCTAAGCACCCGGTCGCATCACCCGGCCGTTGAACAAAATGCTTTGGTTCACATTGTCCTTCACAAAGAAAAGGAAAGGTCTGTTGGCCCTGAAAACGGTTGGCTCTTCAGGAATGGCCGTTCTTACAATCACTACAGCCGTGGCGGCTGCGGCCTCGGTACCCTCTTCGTTTACTTCGATCACGGCCTGATGTATTACCCTGTCGATGTTGAGCTCGCGATCACCGGTCATTCCCGAGAAATCCGCATCGCGGCTGAAAGGTTTTACCATACCCATTTCAATAAACAGATCTTCAAGGTCCAGCTTTGTTTCTGCCTCAAACCTGGGCACAAACACATGTACCGGCTCTTCTGACAATTGTCTGATTAAACCTGCATAAAAATCGGCATCCATTTTTCTTTCCATCTCTTCTATGTCAACACCTTCCGCCGGTAACACAATCAGCATCGAAAAGTCCCCGCCTGCGTATGGGATCTCCAGCGCTTGCATGGTGTTGTCAGCATGATAAAGGAGGGTGTCTGCCCGGTGCATGAAGTCAGCCCTGACAGTTTGCCTGCCCCGCAAGTGGAAATTGTCAGGACGGGTGCGATCCTTGTCAAACTCTTTCAGCCAGGATCCCCAGAAATGTATGGCATTTACCAGCACCAGGCGAGTGTCGGGCGTTAACACATCCGGTGCAATGAGATCTTCAATTTTTTCACGTGTCTCATCATAAACCCAGCGGTTGATATCCTGCCGGATCTGTTCCCTGTCTTGCATAAAGTCCACCTGGAAGACCTCAGAGTGATAATACCGGTTAACAGTTTCAAAATATGTTTCCAGGAAATGATAATTCTCATGTGCCCACAGAGAATTGGCAATGTTTAGGTCCACATTATCGGCAGCAAGCTCTTTTAATGCTGCCATGTATGCCCCGTAAGCCGGATGGAATTGCTGCTGATCCGGATCAAAACGCATGATTTTTGCCATCTCGTCACGCGTTTCTCCGCTTGCACCAGCGTAGGTCATGGCGAGCGCTGTTGATATGCTGAAGGGAGATACTACCAGGTTGTTGTCGTCAAAAGGAATGTGACGCATCAGTTCAAAAGCAAATGCATTGTTTTGCATGGCGATATTTTCTTTGGATGATTTTGATGCTCTGCCGATGCCGCTTTCGTGGGCACGATGTGTGCACCCGGACGCAATCAGCACTGCAGAAAGAATTATGGGAACAAGTAGCTTCGGTGTTTTCATAAATGGTTGTTTTGCTGAAGTGTCAAAATGTGTGAAATGTCAAAATGTCAAAATGTCAAAATGCCAAATGGGCATATGTATAATAAAGCCTTTCTTTGCGTTTTTTGCGTGATTTAACTTTTGCGGCCTTTGCGAGGAATTAAATTTTTTCACGCAAAGCCCGCAAAAAAATAAGCACGCTGTTAAGATGGACAGGTCAAGCCCTGTCCTACTTTCTTTTCTGCTTACTTCTTACTAACTACTATTTACTTTCTCTCCCTCTAGCCTTCTCTAAACTCCCTAAATCCTCATCAACCAGCAAGAATTCCGCGCGGCCTTAATGCAAACTTACAACTATTTTGCCAAAATGATCCTTTGCTTATTCATAAATAATTTGAAAATGCTAATTTTGCAAACTTCTTATTCAAACCATTAATCATTAAATATTTTAAATCATGAGCGACCATCCAGAAAAGGTAAAATGTTTGATTTTGGGAAGCGGACCTGCCGGATACACCGCTGCCATTTACGCTGCGCGTGCCGATTTAAAACCGGTTATTTACCAGGGTTTGCAGCCCGGCGGACAGCTTACCATTACCACTGATGTGGAAAATTATCCCGGTTATCCTGATGGCGTAAAAGGTCCGGATATGATGGTAGATTTTCAGAAACAAGCTGAACGATTTGGAACGGATGTTCGGTTTGGATTGGCGACATCAGTGGATTTGTCCAAACGGCCTTTCAGGGTTACCATTGACGAGAAGAAGGAGTTGTTGGCCGAAACACTGATCATTGCCACCGGCGCTTCGGCCAGATGGCTTGGCCTTGAATCAGAGCAGCGGTTAAATGGGTTTGGTGTGTCGGCCTGTGCCACTTGTGACGGATTTTTCTATCGTGGTCAAACGGTTGCTGTGATTGGTGGAGGAGATACCGCTTGTGAGGAGGCATCTTATCTTTCCAAGCTTTGTAAAAAAGTGTACCTGATTCATCGCCGCGATGAACTCCGTGCATCCAAGGCCATGCAACACCGTGTGATGAAGGCCGACAACATCGAGATCATTTGGGATCATATCCCTAAAGAAGTGTTGGGAGAGAAAACGGTGGATGGTGTGCTGATCGAAGATGTGAAAACCGGAAAACACACCCGCCTTGATGTGGAAGGTTTCTTTGTTGCCATCGGACACGATCCCAATAGTAAGCTTTTCAAAGGACAACTGGAGATGGATGCCAACGGTTACCTGATTACCAAACCCGATTCCACACAAACTGCCATACCCGGAGTATTTGCCGCCGGCGATGTGCAGGATCACGTTTACCGCCAGGCAGTTACTGCCGCCGGAACCGGTTGTATGGCTGCCATTGAAGCTGAACGTTTTTTAGCTGATCAGGATTAAAACAGCTTATATGGGCATGAAATACCTGTCATTCAAAGGTAGCCCTGCCCAGAATTTTATGCCCGATGGTGCATTTCAGGCATTTTTTCGGCACGCAGTATTCTTTATAAAGCTCTAATAAAGCCTGTGTTTCTGCTGCATTTTCACGTGGACCGATGATTTTATCCCATCGCCTGATGATGGCGTTTTGCTCAGGTGGTAAGGAGCTGAGCATATGAAGGATCCTGTCGTTTTGATGATCAATACCGGTTTCTTTACCATATACAAATGATATCGGCGCCCAGGTGTTGATCAAAATGCGATTGACAGTTTCCTCGCCGATGGACTTATTTCTTCGTGAAGATAGCTTCCCGAGACGATAATGATTATGCCAATATCCGGCAGGGCTGACAGACAGCAGTTGATACATAACTTTCTTTTCGTTGGTTTCCAGCATTTTTTGAAATAGTTGGCCTTCACCCCGATGCAGGATCATGGCCAGTTGCGCAATCCGGATATCCGGAAAATTTGCCGGTCTCATCCTGGCATATTTCCACAAATCTTTCCTAAGCGGGTCAGGAAGGTCATATTTTTTCCCCAGGTACGCATATTCTTGTTTCAGACTATTTGGGTATTCTTCATCAAAGGAAGCATCGAGCAAACCGGCCTGGCCAAATAACAGACTCTCCATGGTGGTGGGTTTGTCATGATTTCTTGATAGGACATTCAGCGGTACGCGCTGGATGAGCAAGCCAAAAGCAGAGGCATTGGCTTTACCGCCCAGGCTGCGACAAAACATAAACAGGAATAGCAGCTCCCAATGGTTCTCAAAATAGGTCAGATATTGATGTATTTCATTTGCCTTCCTTTCCAGGCGACAAATGAGCAACCGGCATAGCCAATGTTCCAGAAGAAATGGTTCCACCTCTGTGATCATTTTTTCACAAGGTATCCAGTTCATGCTTTGCTTTAGCAGCCGGTAATTCTTTAGGAGGGTATGGTCAAAATAATCCTTGATTTCCAGGTGGGGGATGGGTTCATTTTTACTATTACATATTTCTTTATCCAATTCATAAACCACATGCAAAATGATGTTGTCATAGGCCGGATCCAGATGATGTCCGTGCCTGTACCACAGGGATGATCTCGTATGTATTTCCACGTTGCCAACCCAGGTTGTTTCGCCTATTCGGATTTTCGCAGAAAGAAAATCAGGGCCTGAATCCGGGTTTTCCTGTCCGGGATACATGATTTCCAGGCGTTCATTGTTTATTGTTTGCAAACATGCGGGATTTAACAATCTGTGTTTCCATAAATAGAATATAAACTCTTCTTTCATATAATATCAAATTAAAGATATATAATTAAAAATTAAAGCAAAGATAATTAAAACAAAAATAATATTATT
>REEA01000121.1 GCA_007695305.1 Bacteroidia bacterium | reverse complement strand
TAAGGCTGATGCAATTTCTGCAGGAACAGAAAAAGGAATTTACGCTTAGCCGCCAGGTGCTGAGAAGTGGAACCTCTGTTGGTGCTATGGTGCGCGAAGCACAATACGGACAAAGTGACGCTGATTATTTAAACAAACTACAGATAGCTTTGAAAGAGGCCAATGAAACAGATTACTGGTTGTCGCTACTTCATGATACCGGGTATATAGAAACACAATTGTTTACAAGCTTGCAAAAAGATTGCAGTGAACTGATAGCAATTCTTATTTCCACTATCAAAACAGTAAAAGCCAGGCAAAGCGAAAAAAAACCAAAAAAATGACACACTTAACTGAACATTCCCAAAAATAGAAATACATGATACAACAATCTCTAACAACCACACAACCAATCCTTCAACACCCAATAACTAAAACCCAACACTCTAAAACTATAAACTCAAAACTCTAAACTCTTAACTCCTAACTCTCAACTCCCCAAATGCGCCCCTTCCCCCTCATAATCATCTTCACCGCCCTCATGCTTGTGGGTTTGGTGCTGGTGCCCGGGTTGGGAGTGCAGTTGCATCCATCGGCCACACTGCCTTCCATGCGTATTTCTTTTTCATGGCCCGGGGTGCCGGCCATCAATGTGGAGCGGGAGGTTACATCTGTTATTGAAGGGAGTCTGGCCACATTGTCCAATGTGGAGGAGATCAATTCGGTTTCATCACGTGGGCGCGGGCAAATTGATGTTCGCTTCAAAAAAGGAGTGGACATGGAAATGGCACGTTTCGAAATTGCCTCGCGCATCCGGCGTTTGTATCCCGGACTTCCTGATGGTGTGAGCTATCCACAGGTGTCGGTGAACCGGGCCGTGGGACGAAATACCCCAATGCTTATCTATACGGTGCTTGCGCCGGAGTCGTCACATGTAATTGCCGATTATATTGAGGGGTATGTTTTGCCTCGCGTTTCCCAGATAAAGGGGGTTGACCAGCTCAATTTTTTCGGGGTAAACCCAAAAGAATATCAATTGATCTACGATACACGAAAGCTGGAAATGCTGGGACTCACATCCGGCCAGCTTGTGAATGCGCTTCAGAATCATTTTGGAGAAAACTTTTTGGGCATGGGTGCGCCTGATCGCTACAGCCGGAATGAACAGATAAAGATACCGGTAATGTTGCGGCCTGTGCAAAATACAGAAAATATGTGGCAGCATATCCCTGTTGGGCAGGCACACGGCAAAATGGTTTTTCTGGAGGATGTGGCAACAACCCAATTGGTGGAGGCTGAAGCCCGCAGCTATTACCGTATAAATGGTCAAACTACGCTTATGATGACCGTTTTGGCTCAGCAGGGAGCAAACCAGATCAGGTTGGCCGGCCAGGTACGCAACGCAATAGATCAGCTCGGACAACAGATGCCCCCCGGATGGCAGGTGATCCTTACCTATGATGATACGGATTTTATTCGCAAAGACCTCCGAAGGGTGGGGTACCGCATGCTGCTTTCATTTACCATACTTATGGTATTTGTAATACTGATTTCGCGCCGTGTAAAGTATTTGCTGATGATCGGCATAACGGTATTGGCCAATTTGCTGCTTGCTGTAGCTTGGTACCATTTATTTAACATTGAAATACATCTTTACTCACTGGCTGGGATAACCGTTTCCTTTGGTATTATTATCGACAATAGCATTGTAATGATTGAGCACATGCGCCACCAGGGAAATAAAAAGGTTTTCCTGGCCATACTTGCTGCAACCTTTACCACGCTGGGATCGTTGTCGGTAATCTTTCTGCTGAGCAGCCAGCAACAGGCACAATTGGGCGATTTTGCTGCCGTAGTACTGGTTAACCTGGCTCTTTCATTGCTGGTGGCCTGGTTTTTTATTCCTGCATTGATGACAAAGATCAGGATAGACAACCATGCGCGCAGGCAATCACAAAAGACCCTGCGAAGAAAGGCAAAGGCAGTCACGGTATATTTCCGCACCCTATCCCTGATCAGAAGATTCAGGTGGCTGATGTTTCTGATAATTATTTTGGGATTCGGTATTCCGGTGCATTTGCTGCCTTCCAGTGTTGAGGGAGAAAGCAGGGCCGCGAGTATCTATAATACTACCATCGGCAGTTCCTTTTACCAGCTAAAACTCAAAAACTCTGCAGAAAAGATACTGGGAGGCTCATTCAGGCTTTTCTCGCGTTTTGTCTTCGAACGCTCTTACTTTACCGACCCGGAAAGGACCACCCTTTACGTGCGCGGTCAAATGCCCGATGGAGCTACCATTCATCAGCTTAACGAAGCTGTGTTGCAAATGGAACATTTCCTGGCAGGCTTTCCACAGATCGAACAATACCAGTCGCGTGTTACCTCTCCCGATAACAGCATGATTACCATTCTTTTTAAACCCCAATACGACAGAGGCAGCTTCCCTCATGTTTTGCAGGGTCAGATCATACGTAAAGCCGTAAGCATTGGCGGGGCTGAGTGGAGCGTGTGGGGCGTTGGGCAGGGTTTCAGCAATGTGCTGCGGACTGGTGGAGGCAGCAGCCATATCATCCTGGAAGGCTACAATTATGATATGCTTTACAGGTATGCAGAAATACTCATTGACAAGGCCAAGGATAATCCCAGGGTGAGTAATCCGCGGATTTTGGGTGGCGACCCTTATCGCAGCATTACGCGTATGGAATTTTTTCTGCAACCCCATCACCAGCATATGGCACTGCGTAAGCTCACACTGGCTGATGTTTTCGGTGCACTGAATGAGAAAGTCATGTATCGTCACGGGCCATCGGTTTTTCACCAGAACAGGCCTTTGCCCGTGAGGCTTATATCCGATAACCATCTCAGCTACACTGTCTGGGATATGGAAAACATTCCGTTGCATATTGCCGGCAGCGACCATAAAACTTCCGGATTGATCAGTCTTGAAAAACGAGCCATGGGCAACGATATCTTCAAGTTTAACCAGGAGTATCGGCTTACGGTTAATTTTAACTTCCTGGGGCCCCATATACTGGAAGAAAGGGTGCGTAGTCAGCTCATTGACGAAATGAATACTCTGTTGCCGCTGGGTTACAGGGCAAGAGCCCAGCAATGGAGCTGGCACGATGAAAAAAGCAGACAATATCTGCTTATTTTCCTGGTGATCGCCATCATTTATTTTGTGTGCGCCATCTTGCTGGAGTCGCTGTTACAACCTCTTGCCGTGATAGGACTGATTCCCATATCCTTTGCAGGTTTGTTCCTTACCTTTTACCTGTTTGAACTCAACTTCGACCAGGGAGGATGGGCCGCGTTTATTTTGCTCAGCGGACTGGCCGTAAATGCCGGGTTGTATATTCTGAATGACTTCAACAACTTCCGAAATTCCCAACCAGGCCGCAACCTGCAAACACTCTACCTAAAAGCTTTTCAATACAAAATTACCCCGGTACTGCTTACCATAAGTTCTACGGTGATCGGCCTTATCCCCTTTGTTATCGGGCAGCGCGAACCATTCTGGTTTGCCTTTGCTGCCGGTACCATGGGTGGGCTGGTGTTTTCATTGCTGGGGGTGTTCTTCTTTTTTCCGGTGTTTTTGAGGTTGGGAGCCAAAGCCGGCAAAAGTAAACCTGCTCGTCTGCCGACTTAAAGTCGTCTGACGAGTTAATAGAGAAAGAGCAAAACCCGAAAAATTATAAAAACACCGACTCAAATCGGAAAATTCATATGAAAATTTCGATTTGAGTCGGAAAATTCATAATTTTGAACAAAAATCATCCCATGATCAACCGAATTCACGAAAGCACAATTACAAGGAAATTATTCCAAGGAAAAACTATTATCCTTCTGGGACCGAGACAAAGCGGGAAAACAACGTTATTGCAAAAAATCAGCAATGAGATTGATGTTCCTGCAAAATGGTTTAATGCCGATGAGCCCGATGTAAGGCAAATGCTGTCCAATACAACATCCACCAGACTTAAAAACCTGATTGGCAACAATACCCTGGTAATCATTGACGAAGCCCAACGCATAGAAAATATCGGGCTTACACTAAAACTTATCCATGATAATTATCCTGCAATACAACTGATTGCCTCCGGTTCATCATCTTTTGAGCTTGCCAACCTGATTAATGAACCTATGACCGGCAGGAAATGGGAATTATTTCTATATCCATTATCCATAGCTGAATTGTCAAATCATAATGGAATATTGGAAGAAAGCCGGCTGTTGGAAGACAGACTCATTTTTGGCTGTTATCCCGATGTGGTTAATCACCAGCAGGAAAGAAGGGATATTTTAGTTCAGCTTACGGATAGTTATCTTTATAAAGATATTCTTACATGGGAAAATCTGAAAAAACCTGTGAAGCTTGAAAATTTGCTCAGGGCACTTGCATTCCAGATCGGCTCAGAAGTTTCCTATAATGAATTGGGAAAAACATGTGGGTTGGATTCTCAAACTGTTGAACGCTATATTGATTTGCTTGAGAAGTCATTCATAGTGTTCAGGTTAGGTGCATTGAGCCGCAACCTGCGTAATGAAATAAAAAAAAGCAGAAAAATCTACTTTTTCGATTTGGGAATACGCAACAGCATCATCAATAATTTCAATGAATTATCACTTAGAAATGACATAGGGCAATTATGGGAAAACTTCCTGGTTGCCGAACGACGCAAACACAATCATTACAGAAATGTACACGTAAACGCGTATTTTTGGAGAACCCACTCCCGGCAGGAGATTGATTACATTGAAGAACGCGATGGTAAGTTGTATACTTTTGAATTTAAGTGGTCAGATTCAAAAAAAATGAAACTACCCTTAAGTTTCCGACAGGCCTATCCAAACTCTGATTTTCAAATAATCAGCAAGGAAAACTATAAGGATTTTTTGATTTCAAAACCGGCATAAATTTTCGATTTATATAATCGGGCTGCATGCGCAAAACGTGCTGCCGGAAAATTTATTTCCGTATTTTTGACAACATAAACCATAACAAATCTTACATCAATGAAGAATCAACCGACGTTTTTTGTTTTTTTGATCATTGTTTTGATGATTGCCGCGGCCGGCAAACTGCACGCCCAGGCACCCGATATCGAGATTGGCGATGACCAGCTCGACGACATAGGTCTGCCCATCGATCCCTACTATTCATACAGCTATTCGCAAAGCATCTTTTTACAGGACGAAATTGATATCGAAGGAAAGCGCATCACCAAAATTGCCTATTATTATGACGGAGGGCGGCAATGGTCTGATCATATAAATGTATACATGGCACATACAGAATGGACCAGTATTTCGGAGTATAAAGTAGCGGGGCTGGTAGAGGTATATGCCGGACAGCTCCCGGTGATGAATCAACCCGGGTGGGTTGAGATCCCGTTGATTGTTCCCTTCGAATACAACAATCAGGACAACCTTCTGATCGCGATCATGGAAAACACGCCCGGGTTTCGTCTCAACTCAAAGTTTTATTCTTCACCCGCTCCCGGCAACATGAGTATCCTGGCCACAAAAGATATCAGCCCCGGCTATGATGTGAACAATCCACCCTTAGACGGTGCCATTCTGCCTTATCGTCCAAACATCCGGATGTGGTTTGATGACATTCCTGATGGTCCGGCCATAGCCGTTGTCCCTTCACAGCTGTATTATCAGTATATCAGGGAGCAGGAGGCCAAAACCATATCGGTTGCCATTTATAACACCGGGGTTGATGACTTGGTAATTAGCGGTTTTGATGCCGGTGACCTGCCTTATAGCAGCAGCTTTTCCGGCACCATAGCTCCTGGCACTTATCAGACCGCCAACATTCAGTTTGCTCCCCAAGCAGTGGGTGATTATATAGGTTACGGCGGTTTTACCGGCAATATGCCTGACAATCCTTTCCAGGTGTACCTGGAAGGTTTTGCCGTGCATGAAATGTCTATCATTGAAACCTTCCAGGAGACCACTTTCCCGCCCGTCGAGTGGCATGTGGATGAAAACAGCTGGATACGACGTGGTTTCGGAGGTTATATCGGTGGCGGAAATGCCACCCTGCAGCATCCGGGTCAGCCGGGACGGCTGGTTACCCCAAAAATCAACATACAGGAGGGTGATCAGCTCATCTTTTATGCTGCGGAATTCCTGGATGGAGAGTTAACGGTGAGTTATTCCCCGGATATGGAAACCTGGACCGACCTGGCTTCACCGGAGCTTACAAGGGCTTTTCAACCCTATATCATCGATCTCGTGGAGGGGCAGCATTACATCGGTTTCAGCGGCACACCCCGGGTATATCTTGATTATGTGATCACACCACCCGTTTACCAGGAAACACCCCCCGATCCTGCCGGCCAACCGGTGCCTGCCGACGGCTTCGAAAATGCCTTTGTGACACAAACCCTGCAATGGGCACCATCAGTCTTCGCCGATGGCTACCGCGTGTACGTGGGAACAGATGATCCACCCTCGAACGTGGTAAACGGCCACGACAATGGCACCTCACGAACCTTCAAAACACCTTCCCTGGATTATCAAACCAACTACAACTGGAAGATCGTACCCTATAATACCTACGGGGATGCTTTGGATGTTCCGGTGTGGAGCTTTACCACCATTGCTTACGACCCTGTTTCCCAATTCCCGTTTTTTGAGGGCTTTGAAGAAGACGGAGGCCAGGTGCCTCCCACCGGATGGATCAACCAGGACGGCTACTGGCAAACCAGCATGGATGCCAACTCAGGGGTTTTTGCAGCCAAAGCGCCATGGAACCACCCGGTGGACGCGATCCTGATCAGCCCACCATTGCAAATGCCTGTAGGTGAAGATTTTGACCTGGTGTTCTATTGGAAAAATGGAAATATCTTTGATAAAGACGCAAGAATAATCGGCCATGACAGCCTCTACGTGGAAATCAGCAACGATTTGGGACAAAACTGGATAACAGGAGGCATCTTCAGTGCGCCGGAACCCATGGAAACCTACCTCCCCGGCCTGGTGCCCCTGGCTGACTTCTCGGGAGAAGAAATTCATATCCGGTTCAGACACTCAACCAACGCCAATGTGCATCATGCAAAAGCCATGGGTATTGACGACATAATGGTAAGTGAGACAGTCACAGAACCGGTGATCTGGATAAGCGCTGAAAGCTGGAATGCAGGTAATATCCCAAACAATACCTGGATTGACTCGGAGCTGTTTGTTTTGCGGAACCTTGGATCGGATGTGCTCACCATAAGCAACGCCGGTTTCGACGGCGACTCCTTCACCACAACCCTGGATGCTGAAGAAGTAGCCCTTTCCTTCGGTGAGGAATACCATTTTTCCATGGGTTTTGAACCATTCTCGTCCGGAGATTTTTCCGATACCTTTACCATTGAAAGCAATGGGGGCGTGGCAGAAATTGCCTTGTCGGGACATTCTATACATGTGAATCCCTTCAGCTTTGAAGGCTTTGAAAGCGGAGTGTTTCCGCCGCATGGCTGGATGATTCACGATGAGGACGGTGATGAAATTAACTGGATGTTGGGTTATGGCAATGCCATCCCACCCTATAATGGTTTCCATACAGCGATTTCCTTTTCCTATGTTTGGGGCATTGGAGACCTGACGCCGGACAACTGGATGGTAACACCAAAAATTGAAGTGGGAGAGAACCAGGAATTTGCCTTTTGGGTCGCCACGGAGTCGGTGAATTATCCCTACGAGCATTATGAATTATACCTTTCCGCCACCACCAACCGGCTTGATCAGTTTATCCATTTGCTGCACAGCGAAACGCTGCAGCCCAAGGATACCGCTTTTTCTGAGCGGGTGTTTCCCCTTCATGAATATGCCGGGCAGGATATTTACATTGCCTTTCGCCATACCGAAAGTGTTGGGCAATACCTGATCAAGATCGACGATGTGGAAGTGCGGGATGTCTTTACCGTAGCCATGCCTTATGCCTTACCTGAACCCGGGGAGGTGCCGGTGGGCACGGAAGTGTACCTTTATACCGATACGGACGGAGCCCAGATTTTTTATACCCTTGATGGCCAAAACCCCGACAACCAAAGCACCCTGTTTGATGACCCCATCATCATAGAAACAGACACCGGCATCAAAGCGATTGCCTTCATGAATGACACATACAGCGATGTGGCTGCCTTTGATTATACCGTCAGCACCACAGACCTTTACCAGCCGCAGGCACATGCCGTTCAGATTTATCCCAACCCTGCTAGCGACAGGCTCCATGTGTCGAAACACGATGATGGGGATGCGGTGCTCACTCTGGTTGATGTAACAGGGAGCCGGGTTATGGAGTGGACCATGACCGGCAGGCACATCACTTTGGATGTAAGTATGTTAAAGCCGGGAGCTTACATGCTCCAGATTCGTGAAGCACATGGTTCGGTAAGTACCCTGAAAGTCATCAGGGAATAGGGAAGGGCATTTTTCTTTGCGCACCTTGTACACTTTGTGGTGAAAAAATAATTCACCACAGAGAACACAATGAACACAAAGATTTTCATCTGCCGCTAACAACAATGACAGCGCGAAACAATTGCCGATGATCGATGATTGGTTTTGATGATCGATTGTCAATTGATTGTTGAACCCCGAATGGTGTTCAACAAAAATCATCGGGTAAAAGCTTCCGGAATGTTAATTATTCGGGCATGTTGCTTGGAACACGGATGACACAGATGCAACGGATAATCACGGATTTGGCAAATACATCCTAATCAAAAGATTATAAGAAAATCTGTTTTTAATCTGTTGCATTCGTGTTATCTGTGTGCTAATAAAATGTACGGAAGCCTATTTTGCTCCGGGAAAAGGTTGAGCAGACCATACTATATTCCGCAACCTTCCGATGCTATTCCCATCCTTCCACCTGCACTACGATATCGTTGCGGCGGTTCACCATTTTGTAGGGCGAGTCGTAGCCGAAAAACTGGAATTGGCCGTTGTGCCTGATTCCGTGTTCTTCCAGTAGGTCAGAAAGTTCCCGGATCTTTTGTGCAATGCGCCGGTCGTTGGCCCAGCCGCCGAATGTTAGTCCGGCCATGATCACCGCAGGCTTTTCATACAACTCTATATCACCGCGATTGGGAGCCGGAAGGGTTTCGAGCGAATATTTGGAGGGCATCATGAACTCCATCACCATGCCATCGTCCCAACGCATGGCCACGGGAGCCGTCATGGCAATCCCCTCATTGCGATCATTGCCGCCGAAAATATAGGATGCCAATGTACGGAATCCGTTACCTGAACCTGAACGGTATGTTTCTGCGTCGATGTGTGTGCGCGCAAAAATCGCCTGTTCGTATAAACGGACCTCAAAGCCCGGGTAGCTTTGTAAAACGGTGTATGGATACTCTTCAATGCTCCGGGAACTTTCCGAAGCCCAAAGCCTGATGCCGGTCATGGTCGTGAGAAAAATGACTGTTAAAATGATGGTGGTTTTCATGTTTTTAATGTGTGAAATGTCGAAATGTGTGAAATGTAAAACAGGTTTTTTGTTGTTCTTCATATTTTGATGATGAATGGTTGGATGATTGGCACCGTTCATTATCTTATCATTTGTATAAACATCCGACCCTGTAAAATGTTTAATGATTTCTCTAAAAAAATAAACAAAAATTGCTTTGGATCATGTTCGGATATGTATTCTGACATCTTGCAACAGCACAATTTCGCTGTAATTCTGCCTTTTAGGCCAAAGTTGTTAAAAAATTAACATTTTAAAACAAAAACATTTTGAATAAAGTTTTTTAATCAAAAGGCTTTTGCTATATTTGCGCTTTCTCCTGCGAAAATTCATTTTTTTCAATACGATAATCTTTTTTATTCACAAATTTTAAAGAGGAGCATGTTATGACTACCACAGAGAAGATTACGACGTCGCAGCAGGCGATCGCACTGGAGGATAAGCACGGTGCACATAACTATCACCCTTTGCCCGTGGTTTTATCACGCGGGGAAGGCGTATACGTTTGGGATGTTGAGGGAAAGCGCTATTACGATTTCCTGTCGGCTTATTCGGCTGTTAACCAGGGGCACTGTCATCCTAAAATTGTTGACGCACTCATTGAGCAAACCAGAAAACTGGCGCTCACCTCAAGGGCTTTTCACAATGATGTGCTTGGTGTTTATGAAAAATATATCACCGAATTGTTTGGATACGACAAGGTGTTGCCCATGAATACGGGAGCCGAAGCCGTTGAAACGGCCATCAAACTTTGCCGCAAGTGGGCTTACAGGAAAAAAGGCGTACCCGAAAACCAGGCAAAGATCATTGTATGTGAAAACAATTTCCACGGTCGCACCACCACCATTGTTTCGTTTTCAAACGACCCCGATGGTTACAGCGACTATGGTCCTTTCACACCCGGCTTTATCCGTATCCCCTATAACGATTTGTGTGCTCTCGGTAATGCCTTGAAGGATCCGAATGTGGCCGGTTTCCTGTTTGAGCCGATCCAGGGGGAGGCAGGGGTGTTTGTTCCCGATGAGGGATATCTCAAAAAGGCCTATGACCTTTGCAAAAAGCACAATGTATTGTATATGGCTGATGAGGTACAGACAGGTATTGCACGTACCGGTAAAATGCTGGCCTGCGACCATGAAAATGTGAAGCCCGATGTGGTAATCCTCGGTAAAGCCATCAGTGGAGGGATTTATCCCGTATCTGCAGTGCTGGCCAACGATGATGTGATGCTGGTTATCAAGCCCGGTCAGCATGGTTCCACCTTTGGTGGCAACCCGGTTGCTGCAAGGGTAGCCATGGCCGCTCTTGAAGTGATCCGTGAGGAAAAGCTTTCCGAAAGGGCCGAGTATCTTGGGGAGGTCCTGCGCAGGGAACTGCGTGCCATCAAATCAGAGATGCTTACACTCGTAAGAGGAAAGGGACTGCTCAATGCCATCGTGATCAAGCCGAAAAACGGAAAAGAAGCAATGGACGTATGCCTGAAAATGAAAGAACTGGGCCTGCTGGCAAAACCCACACACGGCGATAAAATACGTTTTGCGCCACCTTTGGTGATCACCGAAGAGCAACTCATGGAATGTGTCAGCATTATTCGAGAAGCAATCGAATCATTTGAATAGTCTGAAATGTCATTCATACACTTCCGGCGCCGGCAACGGCACGAAAGGAAAATCACAAACGAAAGGGATGGTCAAAACACCATCCCTTTCTCATTTCTCAAACGAATTGTTATCTTTGTACCAATATTTAAGTATGTAAATGTTTGAGGTTTTGTGATGGATCAGTATACCAACAGTATTGCCAAAAGATATGACACACTTTCCGGCCAGGATTGTTGTCTTTCCTGTGGCGGCGCTTTTTCCTTTGCTGAGGTCAGGCCCGGTGATGTGTGTATAGACCTTGGCTGCGGCAAAGGCCGAGATGTGTTGCGCATGGCTACCCTGTCCGGTGAGGAAGGGTATGCTTATGGTGTTGATATTTCCGATGGTATGATGGATACAGCCGGGAAACAGGCTGAAATACTTGGATTAAAGAACATTGGCTTTGTCAAATCCCCGCTTGAGGAAATCTCACTGGAAGATGATATTGCTGATGTAATTATCTCCAATTGTACCATCAACCACTCGTTGCAGCAGGATAAGGTATGGCAGGAAATTGCCCGGTTGTTAAAAAAAGGCGGGCATTTTGTGGTAAGTGACATTTATGCTGTTGAAACGGTGCCGGACGCATTCAGAAACAACCCCGAAATGGTTGCCGAATGCTGGGCCGGTGCCGTAACAAGAGAAGTCTATTTTGAGAATGTTATCAATGCCGGTTTGCATAGCATAGAAGTTTTGGAAGAGTCGCAGCCCTATGAAAAAGGGAAAATCAAAGTGGCCAGCTTCACCATAAAGGGAATGAAGTAAAGCTGCTGTTAAACATGTTTGTACCGTAAGGTGGACATAAACAATGAATCTATAAATATTATTTTCGATGAAAACGCTGATCAAGAAAGAAAAAAAACAGGAAAAGCAGAACAAGAACAAACAGCAGGCACAGTGTTGTGCCAAGACTTCAGTTGCACAGGCAGGCTGCCATGATTAAATCTGCGCTCTGTATCCTGTATGAAGAATACATCCTGCATGCGTCTTTCGGCACATAATATTGTATCTGAAATACCGGATACGGACAGGTATGTGATCGCCAACCTGTTATCGGGTCATGCCGACGTGATCACATCAAAAGAACTGAAAACACTGCAGTACAGCTCTGATCAGCCGCTTCCCCAATTTGTGGAAAAGGGTTATGTTGTTGATCCTGAAGAGGAGCAGCAGCGCTATCGTATGGCTTACCTTGACTTTTTGGAAGAGCGTGACCGCGAAGAACTCCAGCTTTTTTTTGTTCCCACTTACCAATGCAACTTCCATTGCAGTTATTGCTACCAGGCACCCTATTTGTCTGAGCCCGACCATCTGTTGCCACCCGTAGTGGATGCCTTTTTCTCTTACATTGACGGCCAATATGGCAACCGGAAGCGTTATATAACGCTTTTTGGCGGCGAACCCCTGCTCTCCGGCAAGGTTTTCAGGGAGGGTATCGGGCGTTTTGTGGAATCCTGTGCCGCAAACCGGCTCGATCTGGCCGTTGTTACCAACGGATATCACCTGGATGAGTATCTGGATATCTTTTCTGCGGTAAATATTAGAGAGATACAGCTAACCCTTGACGGTACCGAAGAAGTTCATAACCGGCGGAGGCCCCACAAAGGCGGCAAAAAAAGCTTCGCCCGTATTGTGGATGCCATTGATCAGTGTTTGAACGCAGGTCTGCGGGTGAATCTGCGCATGGTGGTGGATAAGGAGAACATGGACAACCTTCCGGAACTTGCCCGTTTTGCCATCAACAAAGGTTGGACAACATCACCCTTGTTCAAGACCCAACTGGGGCGGAATTATGAGCTTCACCATTGTCATTCCGGACAATCAACGCTGTATTCGCGCCTGTCCATGTACCGCGACCTCTATCATCTGATTAAAAAGCACCCGGAAATTCAGGAGTTTCACCGCCCGGCTTTCAGCGTTGCCCGTTTTCTTAAAGATAATGGGTCTTTGCCGCCGCCTTTGTTTGATGCCTGCCCGGCATGCAAGGGGGAATGGGCTTTTGACTATAAGGGGAACATATACAGCTGTACGGCAACGGTCGGCAAACCCGGTGAAGAGCTGGGAAGCTTTTATCCGGAAGTGGTGCTCAACCATGAAAAGATCAAAGCCTGGCAACAGCGGGATGTTTTTGCCATTGAGGACTGCCGGACCTGCAATTTACAACTGGTATGCGGTGGCGGCTGCGGTGCTGTGGCAAAAAACAAAGAGGGGCATATTCTGGCTCCCGATTGCCGCCCCGTATCAGAACTGCTGGGAATGGGCGTAGCTACGTACTTTTCTCCATAATATCGGGCCTGACCTTTTCACATGTACGAATACTTACCCTATTGCCCGACTTTTAGTTCCACGCAAAGGCCGCAAAGGATAACCATCCTGGAAGATTACACCGACTTATGCAAAATATTTTCACATTGATAAATTGGCACATTGGTATATTTTCCATTATCCCGGTCATTCACCAAACCCTGCCATAATAATAGCCGTCAGCATTAAAAAAAAACTTACCTTTGACGCTGTACAGGTTCCGGCCCCTTCACGGACAAACCGGATGAAAAGGGAACCGGGTGAAAATCCCGGACAGTTCCCGCTGCTGTGAGTTCCTTCTTGTGTGTTTGTCACTCCAATGCCACTGCCCAACAGGGTGGGAAGGCGATAAACACGGAACAAGTCAGAAGACCTGCCTGTAGAATTAAACCAATTGTAGCTTTCGGGAAAAAGGCGAATTGATTCATGACCACATCAGGTAATTTCTTGGTCAGGTATCCAGTCAAAGCCGCTTTGTTTGCCGGTAAAACAACAACATCATGTTAAAAAATCTATTGATTGCATTGATGTGGATCCCCTTGCATCTTTACGGGGAAACCACACAAAGGCCGGACACCCTCATCCTGCTGGAGCCGGCAGAGGTAGTTGCCTCCAGGTACGCGCCCTTTAGCTCCGGGCACAACATTTTCAGGATCAGCGATCACTTGTTGGATCATCATTATGACCATGGTATGGGAGATGTACTCTCCATGCACACGGGTATGTTCATCAGAAGCTATGGTCCCGGTATGCTGGCCAGTGGTTCGTTGCGGGGTGGCTCACCGGCACAAACGGCCATCATTTGGAATGGCTTTAACCTGCAAAGCCCCATGCACGGACAAACAGACATGGCATTGCTTCCCATGTTTTTTGCTGATGAGATGGGCATACAATACGGAAGCGGCAGTGCCCTTTGGGGCAACGGAGGAATGGGTGGTGCCATACATGTCAACAACCTGCGCCCTGCCGGGCAGGGATTCCACCTTTCCGGTGCCTTTTCAACCGTCGACTATGGCGACCTGGCTCAGCATGCTGACGCATCCTGGGGCAATGCAACCATCTTTACCAGGATCAGGGTATTGAACCGAAACTCGGAAAACCGATACTCCTTCAGGAATGTGGCTTTGGACAACAATCCGTTAACCAAACAGGAGCATGCTTCCCTTTCGAACCGGGCCTTGTTGCATGAAACTTATCTGAACATTGGCCAACGGCACCGGCTGGATATACGTTGGTGGTGGCAGGAATCGGACCGTGATATCCCGTCACCGGTGCACTTCGACTTTGGCGATGCCAATCAGCAAGACGATGCAGTGCGTGTGACCGGCCAGTGGCAGACGTTTTTCACCAGAAGCATCCTGAGCTGGCGCGGCGGTTACTTTGACGAATCCATTCTTTATGCCGATAGTTTTTTCGGCGAAAGCTATTCCCGGTCCCAAACCACTGTTCAGGAGGCTGATCTGCTAGTGGAACCTGCCACCGGCCTGTTCATCAATGCGGGCGTGAACACGCAATGGGCAAACGCCAGGGCCGATGATTATAATGGTGAACGGTTTTCACAACAAACCTTTGCCCTGTTTTCTGCACTCAGGTGGGAAGTATTGCCTGAAAAACTGCAGTTAACAGCCAGTGGCCGACAGGAGTTTATGCAGGATCAGGATATCCCTTTTGTGCCATCCTTTGGGGCATCCTACCGCGCAACGGAGCGATGGACGATGAAGGCAAATGTGGGGAAAAATTTCCGTTTGCCCACGCTCAACGATAAATACTGGTCACCGGGCGGGAACCCGGATCTGGAACCGGAATACGGCTGGAGCCAGGACATTGCATTCGTTTTCCGGCATCAACAAACAGACACACAAAATAACGGCAGTTTTGTGCGACTGTCGGGTGCATCACTAACCGGTTACAACAGAAATACCACCCAATGGATCATTTGGGCACCTGTGGACGACACCATGTTCTGGTCGCCGCAAAACCTTCAGGAAGTGCAAAGCTATGGCACAGAGCTCCGGCTCATGGCCGAAGCCGGAATCAGAGAGTTTTCCTTTCATCTGGAAGGCCGCTGGGATCACAACATTGCCGAAAACACGAAGGCCGTCAATGCCGATGACGCTTCCGTGGGAAAACAGCTGATATATGTGCCGCGTAACTCGCTGGGCTATCATCTGCGCATTGGCTATCACCGGTTTTCCCTGTTCGTGAATCAACAATACACGGGAAAAAGATACACCACCGGCGACAACAGCCTTTGGCTCTCATCGTTCAGCACCCTGGATGCCGGACTTCAATGGCAGCATCTCCTGGAAGGATACCACTACCGGATCTTTGTTTCTGCCGCCAACATCCTGAATGAGCAATATCAGGTTCTGGAAGGCAGGCCCATGCCCCTGAGATATTTCAGAGCAGGAATGCAAATCGGTTTGTCTGCCGGTAAATAGGTTACGGGCATCTTTCTTTTTTCTTAATTTTGCCTGTATGCAAACAACAGGTACATTTTTCAGCAGGCTTGCGCTGATTGTCCGCTTTTGGATGATTGCCGGCAGCCTGCTTTTGTTTTTCGGATGCGCCGGCGATGAAGTGTGTGAGGAAGTAACGGCCAATAATTTACGTCTGGGATTTTATCTGTATGGTCTGGATGACAGCTCCTGGACCGTTATTGACTCGTTGCGGGTATTTACCCCTGAAGACCCTGATAACCCTTTGTATGAACACCTGGGTATGGTGTCTGTGCTGGAACTGCCCCTGAATTTGCACGCCGACAGCTGTGCTTTTATCATTGATTTTTATCATGTGAAAGATACCCTGTGGTTCAATTATAAGCGGGAAACGCATTTTGTGTCCGTGGAGTGCGGCTTTACCATGTTTTTTGAGATTACCGGTGTGGCTTACACAACAAACCATATTCAACATGTTTCTGAGAACATTACATATGTAACCAATTCATTGGATGAACATTATAAGATATATATTCCTCCTGCCATTGGTATTAATTAGCCTGCAGGTACAGGGTTCTTCGGATACCCTTTTCCGGCCGGCCTTACGCATCGGTTTGGATGTGGGCGGTTTTGCCCGCAGGTTCGTTGAACCGGAGGTCATGATGAGTGAGGTTTCCGCCGATGTTGAATGGCGACGGGGATTCTTTGCTGCGGCTGAGTTTGGCTTGTTACATGTTGATGTGGAAAAGGAAACCCATCGCTACAAGGCAAGTGGTAATTTTTTCCGTTTAGGAAGTGATTTTAATATTTTGGAAAGGAACCCGCAGAGCATACATGATGTTTTGTTGCTTTCTGTCAGGTATGGATTTGGCTGGATGCAACATGAATCGCCATTTATCATTATATCTGATACATATTGGGGAGACTATGAGACCTCTGTGGATCCCGAAAAATACCGTGCTCACTGGCTGGAAGCGGGTTTTGGCCTGAAAACGGAATTGTGGAATAATATTTTTGTGGGATGGAGTTTGAGGGGCCATTTGTTGATCAGCCGTACGCGGGATGCTGATATGGAACCCTATTTTATCAGTGGTTTTGGCAAAACAAACGGATCAACAGCCCTGTTGCTGCATTATCAAATCATGTACCGCATTCCACTTCGCTGAAAAACATATCTTTTTTTTGCTGGCACAACTTTTTTTTATAACTTGTAGAACATTTTTTAACCTGCATTTTGAATAATGCAGGTTATACCATTAACCCCAAATACACAATGTGATGGCACCCTCAAACAAACCCCTGATCCTGGTAACCACCGACTTTACGGAAATTAGCGATTACGCCATTGAACATGCTGCGGTCATGGCAAAAGGTGTAAACGGCTCCCTGCTCATTTTGCATGTGATTGACAAGTACACGAAACGCTTGCTGAAAAAGGCAGGCAAACCCCTGTCGCATGTTGATGAAAAGCTTCAGCTCATCGCCGATGGCATCCAAGAGAGCCATGGTATAGAAGTGAATACCATAAGCCGGCAAGGAGACCTTTTTCACCAGATTGCCGACACGGCCAATCAAAATGGTGCTTTGCTGCACTTTCTCGGAACACGCGGTAAAAGAGGCGTTCAGTGGCTGATCGGAAGCTTTGCACTGAAGGTGGTAAAGCGTTCACCTGTGCCGGTGGTTGTCATTCAAAAACCGTTGGGCAATATCAACTACCGGCGTTTCATTTATCCTTTGGATATTGATACAGGATCCAAGCAAAAAGTGAAGTGGGCCAAAACCATGCACGATGCCATTGGCGCCCATTTCGACATTTTTGTGGATAACTATGGCGATGATTACACAAACAGGAAGCTGAGGGCCGACCTGAACCAGGTAACCGGCATTCTTGCGCAGCATAATGTTTCCTTTACCGCGACCTTTGCCAATACCAAAGGCTCCTTTGCCGCGCAACTGCTCGCCTTTGCCCAGGAAAAAAACGCAGATGCCATCATGATCTCCTCCGACCCCGATAAAATGACATGGAATCCCTTTAACATGGAAGACAAAGTCCTCTATAACAAGGAAAAAATCCCGGTCATGTTTATCAATGCCAAAAACCTAAATCTGGTCATCGGCGGCCGCTAAATTTGAAAAATATGCCGACAACAATAATATGCCGGTATCGTACCGGCATTTTTTTTATTTTTATCCCCTTCATCATAACAAAATACCCATGAAAGACCCTGAAAAAGCAAAGGAGAGAATAGAAGAGCTTTCCCGTCGGCTGAATGAGCACAATTACCGGTATTATGTGTTGGATCAGCCAAGCATCAGCGACTATGATTATGATATGATGATGGAAGAACTCATCTCGCTGGAACAACAATTTCCCGAACTGCTTGATCCAAACTCACCCAGCCGCAGGGTGGGGGGAGAGATCACAAAAAAGTTTCCTGCTGTCAAACACAGGTATCCCATGTTGTCGCTCAGCAATACTTACAGCAGGGAAGAAGTGATCGCCTTCCACACTCGTGTGCAAAAAGCCATTGACGGTCCGGTGGATTATGTTTGTGAGCTGAAGTTCGATGGCGTTGCCATATCACTGACCTATGAAAACGGTGTTTTGGTGAGGGCTGTTACCCGCGGCGACGGTGTTCAGGGTGATGAAGTGACGGCCAACATCAAAACCATCAGGAGTATTCCACTCAAAATTAGTGATGCCGGCTTGTCTTCTTTTGACGTTCGCGGTGAGGTGTATATGCCCCACAACAGTTTTCTTCATCTCAATGAAGAAAAAGAAAAAAATGGGGAAGCATTGTTTGCCAATCCGCGCAATGCCGCCTCCGGCAGCCTGAAAATGCAGGACTCCACCCTTGT
This sequence comes from Bacteroidia bacterium, assembly GCA_007695305.1. GTDB lineage: Bacteria > Bacteroidota > Bacteroidia > Bacteroidales > UBA7960 > PUPG01. Next base: position 17,881 of record REEA01000121.1, on the reverse strand, counting down.
TGCCCGTCGCAACCTGGATTGTTTTATGTATGCTGCCATGGGTGAAGAACTGAACTTTAATACCCATTGGGAAAGCATACAGGCCTTGAAAAGATGGGGCTTCAAAGTGTCTGATGACACCAGGAAATGCGAAGGTATTGACGAAGTATTCCGTTTTATTGAAGAAGGAGAGAAAAAGCGCGCCGGCCTGCCTTTCGACATCGACGGTGTTGTGATCAAGGTAAACAGTTACGCGCAACAGGAAAGGCTGGGTTACACCAGCAAGTTCCCGCGATGGGCCATTGCCTTCAAATACAAAGCAGTACAAGGTGTAACACATTTGCTCGATATTGCTTTCCAGGTAGGGCGAACAGGCGCCGTTACACCCGTGGCCATTCTGAAACCCGTTCTCATAGCCGGCAGCACGGTACAAAGGGCCTCGTTGTACAACGAAGACCGCATGATTGAACTCAACCTGCATCGAAACGACATGGTAGTTGTGGAAAAGGGTGGAGATATCATTCCCAAGATTGTGGACGTGGATGCGTCACAAAGGGAGAAGCATGCCGAAAAGATTGATTTTGCCACGCATTGTCCCGAATGTGATACCCGTTTGGAGAAAAAAACAGGCGAAGCCGTCCACTATTGTCCCAACAACGACGCTTGCCCGCCGCAAATCCAGGGAAGGATAGAACACTTTATCAGCAGAAGGGCCATGAACATCGAAAGCCTGGGACAGGGAAAAACAGAGCTGCTGATCGCCAGGGGGAAGGTGCAGAATATTGCCGACCTCTATGACCTGACCTACGATGACCTCATCGGGTTGGAAAAAACCATCGAAGATCCTGCCACCGGTAAAGCAAGGACCGTTCGTTTCCGCGACAAAACGGTGAAAAACATCCTGTCCGCCATTGAAAACTCAACATCTGTGTCCTTCGATCGTGTTTTATACGCGCTGGGAATCAGGCATCTGGGTGAGACCATGGCCAAAAAACTGGCGCATCACTTTGAAAATATTGACCGGTTGCGACAGTCCTCCTATGATGAATTAATCGCTGTGCGGGATGTGGGAGAAAAAATGGCTGAGAGCATTCATGCATATTTTGAGGACGCCCGCAACCTGGAAATCATAGAACGGCTGAAGCGTGCCGGTTTGTCATTCAGTGTTGACAAGCAGGAAACAGAGAAGGGGGATGCCCTTTCCGGGAAATCTTTTGTTGTTTCCGGGGTGTTTGCACAATATTCACGTGATGAAATCAAAGAGTTCATCCGGCAGCACGGTGGAGAGGTAAAAAGCAGCATCTCATCCAAAACAAGCTTCTTGCTGGCGGGTGATCAAATGGGTCCGGAGAAAAGAAAAAAGGCCGAAGCATTGGGTGTTCCAATCATTGATGAAGCAGAGCTGCACAATATGATCAGATGATCACACCATCTTGCATGGACAACTTGCGGTCGGCCATATCTGCCAGTTGTTCATTGTGTGTAACGATCACAAAACTTTGCTGCATGGTCTCGCGCAGGGAGAAGAACAGTTTGTGCAATTCATCGGAAGATTTGGAGTCCAGGTTTCCGCTGGGTTCGTCGGCAAGTACCACCACAGGGTCATTGACCAGTGCCCGGGCAACGGCAACTCGTTGCTGTTCACCGCCGCTGAGTTCTGAGGGTTTATGCTCCAGGCGGTCCACCAACCCCAGCAGTTTCAGCAGATCCTTCGCCCGGCGATCGGCCTCGCGCCGAGGGATGCCCGCGATGAATGCCGGAATGCAAACATTTTCCAGTGCCGAAAACTCCGGCAGCAAATGATGAAACTGAAAAACAAAGCCGATGTGGCGGTTGCGAAACTGTGACAAACTCTTGTCACTTAATCCCGCGATGTTCTGACCGTTGATCATTATCCGGCCACTGTCGTAACGGTCGAGCGTACCAAGAATATGCAGCAAAGTGGTTTTACCGGCACCCGATGCCCCCACAATGGAAACAATTTCGGCCTTGCCGATCTCAAGGGAGATCCCCTTCAATACCTGTAAACTGCCGTATGATTTGTGTATGTTTTCTGCAATGATCATAGCTGATGTCTGTATGGATAAACCACCAGGCAGGTGAAAACCGGCCGGTTCACGAAGATAAACAAAAAGAAAGAAGCCGGTATATCTTTTTTGTTTGAAAATGCGTTTAAAATACTATATTTGAACCATCAATGTAACCGGCAATGCGCAAATTACTCAGAATATTCGGAATACTATTGTTGACACTGGCCGTTGCACTGCTGGTGATCATCATGTATGCACAAATTACCTATTATGAACCGGAAGAGCATATCATCGTGTATCACAACCACAACCCTGATATATTGAGTGATACAGCCACCATTTCACTCATGACCTGGAATCTCGGCTATGCCGGCATGGGCGACGACATGGACTTTTTCTATGACGGCGGAAGCCAGATGCGCACCAGCCACGAGCGCACCCTGGAAAACCTGTCCGCGTTGTTGACATTCCTGGAAAAACACAGGGATATCGACATTATGCTGTTGCAGGAAGTGGACCGGAAATCCCGCAGGTCTTATTATATCAATATGTTCGACAGCCTGGAATCGGTACTGCCGGAGTTCAGCCATGTATTTGGAAAAAACTATGATGTGCGGTTTGTGCCGGTCCCCTGGCATGCCCCAATGGGCAGGGTTACATCCGGACTGGTTACCAGCAGCACGACCGTTCCCAACACGGTCACCAGGGTCAGCTTCCCAGGCAATTATCCCTGGCCGGAAAGGCTGTTCAGCCTGCAAAGGTGCTTCCTTTTGAGCAGATACCCGCTTACAAACGGCAAGGAGCTGGTGGTGATCAACACCCATAACTCCGCATTTGATGACGGAAGCTTGCGGAACCTGCAGATGCAATACCTGAAAGACCTCATGCTGGAGGAATACCGCAAAGGCAATTATGTAATTGCCGGCGGTGACTTTAACCAGTGTCCTCCCGGATTTGAACCTGAGTTTTATTTCAATATTTTTGATGATCAGGATGTGTTTTATATCAGTGAAAACTACATGCCCGACTGGTATTTTGTTTATGACCCTGCCGTGCCTACAAACCGGCGGGCTGTAACTCCATATGAACCGGCAAGTACAAAAACCACCCTCATCGACTTCTTTATCCACTCCCCCAATGTACAAACGGTTTATGTGGAAGGGGTTCATCTGGACTTTCAACATACCGATCACAACCCCGTTCTGGCCGGATTCAGACTTATGGGGCCCTATTCAAGGCCTGCACCGGCATATATTGGCAGGTAGGATATGCACCACCCCCTTCAGAATTCAAATAAAAATATGTACTTTTATACATTTATTAACCCATTATCATCTGACCATGAAAGTTGAAGAAATATTCAATCGTTTCTGGATTGATTACAGCACACAAAATGAATCGGTTAAAAAGATTCATGATCTTTTTGTGGCATCGGGCGAAAACGTGGTTCATGACCATATCGCGCTGCGCACATTCAATGACCCAAGGGTGAGTATCGAGCGGATTGCCAGGATATTTACCGACAACGGATACGAAGCACGCGGAGAGTATGATTTCAAGATAAAACGTCTTTTCGGAAGACATTTTGAACACACCACCGATCCCAATGCCCCAAAGGTTTTTATCAGTGAGTTGCTTTTGGAACAATTCAGTGATTCTTTGCAGAAAACTGTTATGGAGAAGCTGGACAGCCTTCCCGGGGAAGTATATGATGATCCGGGGGTGGTTTATAAAGGCAGCTTGTGGGGTCAGATTCCATTCGCCACCTACAATGCTTTACGCGAAGAAAGTGAATATGCAGCCTGGACGATGGTTTACGGCTACCGGGCCAACCATTTCGCCATTCATGTTAACGCCCTCAGGAACTTTCAGCGGCTTCAGGACGTCAATGCCTTCGTTAAGAAGAACGGCTACAAAATGAATGCGTCGTCGGGCAACGAAATCTATGGTGCCCCGGAAGAACTGCTGGAGCAGTCGGCCACCATCGCCCAAACCCGACCCATCACCTTCAGCGATGGGGTGTTTGAAATCCCTTCCTGTTTTTATGAGTTTACCCTCAGGTACCGCGATCACGACGGTAATTTCTACCAGGGGTTCAAAGCCGCCAATGCAGATAAGATCTTCGAGAGCACCAATTATTACCGCCAGGAAGATGCAATGTAACCGTTGTCAATGGCAGTAGTATGACCAATCCCGGCAAGGCATTTCCTTTTGCGAACCTGGCTTCATCGCTGGATGGTGAGCTGTTTTACGACATGTCGTGGCGGCTGCTGTATGCCACCGATGCATCGGTTTTCAGGGAACTGCCTGCTGCAGTGTGCCGACCGGCCCATGTGGATGATTTGAAAACCATACTTGCCTTTTGCAAGCAGCACAAACTACCCATCGTTCCGCGTACCGCCGGTACCTCACTTGCCGGGCAGGTGGTGGGCCATGGCCTGGTGGTTGACTTCTCCCGCCACATGAACAGGATCCTGGAATTTAATCCCGAAGAAAAATGGGTAAAGGTGCAGCCGGGAGTGATCCTCGACGACCTGAACCGTTTCCTTGAACCGCACGGCTTGTTTTTTGGCCCGGAAACCTCCACCGGCAACCGTTGTATGATCGGTGGCATGGTCGCCAACAACTCTTGCGGCTCCCATTCACTGGTATATGGAAGCACCCGCGATCATACACTGGAAATAGAAGCCTTGCTGACAGATGGTTCAATGGTGACATTCGGTCCTATGGACAAAGAATCGTTCCGCCAGAAATGCGTGGGGAGCAAGCTGGAGAACCGGATTTACAGCCAGCTTTTTGAAATGCTGTCCAATCCCACCAATAAAAAGGCTATCCGGGACCATTTCCCCGACCCGCGGATAAAAAGAAGAAACACGGGTTACGCATTGGATCTGCTCATGGATACAGCGCTTTTTGATGGCAACGAACCCTTCAATTTGTCGCGGATGCTTTGTGGCGCCGAAGGCACCCTTGCTTTGTATACCACCATCAAGCTGAACCTGGTGCCTTTGCCTCCTCCTGAAAAGGCGTTGGTGTGCGTGCATGTGGACAGCATCGAAGAAGCCTTGCAGGCCAACCTGGCAGCCCTCCGGTTTGGTCCCGTGGCGGTTGAACTCATAGATAACCACATCCTGGAGTGTACAAAAACCAATATTCAACAGGCAAAAAACCGCTTTTTTCTCAAAGGAGATCCCGGAGCCATACTGGTTGTTGAATTTGCCTTTAATGTCAAAGAACAGGTTGTGGAGCAGGCCGCGAAAATGGAAGCATATATGCGGGAAAACAACCTGGGGTACCATTACCCCCTGATATTCGGAGAAGATATCAACAAGGTGTGGAATCTTCGGAAAGCAGGCCTGGGTTTGTTATCCAATGTGCCTGGTGATGCCAAGCCTGTAGCTGTGATTGAAGACGCGGCAGTATATGTTGAGCATCTGCCGGCATTTATTAAAGAAGTGCAGGCATTGCTTCACAAGCTCAACCTTGAATGTGTATATTATGCCCATATCGGCACCGGGGAGCTGCACCTGCGGCCGGTGTTAAACCTCAAAAACCGCACGGATGTTGAGCGCTTTCACCAGGTGGCAGAAGGAATGGCACAACTGGTGAAAAAATACAAGGGCTCCCTCAGTGGCGAACACGGCGACGGCAGGCTTCGCGGTGAGTTCATCCCCATGGTGCTTGGAGAAACCTGTTATGCCTTGTTTCAACAGGTGAAAAAAACATGGGACCCCGATGATCTGCTGAACCCCGGGAAAATTACCAATACCCCTTCCATCAAAACATCCTTGCGCTACACAGCCGGGAAACCGGAAAAAAAGCTGAAAACCTATTTCAGCTTTGATCAAACCATGGGTTTTCTCAGGGCCGTGGAGCAATGCAACGGCTCCGGCGACTGCAGAAAGCCACACCAGGCAGGAGGCGTCATGTGCCCATCTTACCAGGCAACCCTCGATGAATACGACACCACCCGCGGAAGAGCCAACCTCCTCAGGGAATTTATCACCAATTCCACAAAACAGAACCCCTTCGATCATAAAGAGATCATTGATATCCTCGATCTGTGCTTGTCGTGTAAAGGTTGTAAGGCTGAATGCCCATCCAACGTGGATGTTGGCAAATACAAAGCGGAGGTGCTTCAGCATTATTATGACGCCAATGGAACCCCTGCCGGAGCCAGGATCACAGGCGCCTATGCAGCCCTCAACAAGCTGGGGAGCACGGCACCGGGCTTGTATAACTGGTCTGTGACAAACCGGTATGTCTCTCCAATTGTAAAAAAAATTCTCGGCTTTGCACCGGAAAGGTCGCTGCCTAAACTCCAAAAGGAAACCCTCAGACAATGGGCGGCAAAACATTTAAACGGACTTAATCAAAAGCTGAACGGCAGCAAGCAGGTCTATCTGTTCTGTGATGAGTTTACCAATTACAATGACACCCTGGCCGGTATCAAAACATGCCTGTTGCTTCACCACCTGGGATACAGGGTGCTTTTTACCGGACACGCAGAAAGTGGCAGAACACAACTTTCCAAAGGCTTGTTGAAAAAAGCAAGCCGTGTTGTTGAGCAAAATGTCACCATTTTTTCCACAGTTGTTAATCAAAACAGCCCGCTTGTTGGTGTTGAGCCCTCTGCTGTTTTAAGCTTTCGCGATGAGTATTTATTGCTCACCAGGGGCAAACATATGGAGGCGGCTAAAGAGCTTGCCAAACATGTTTATACCATTGATGAATTTATCGCCGGGCAGTTTGATGCGGGACAGATAGACAGGGCTGCTTTCAGCGACAAACCGCGCAAAATATATGTGCATGGCCATTGTCACCAAAAAGCGTTGTCGTCGGTCAATGCCACTGTGAAGATGTTGTCCGTCCCTGTAAATAATGAAGTCAGGCCGATCGATTGCGGCTGTTGTGGCATGGCGGGTTCTTTCGGGTATGAGAAGGACAAGTATGCCCTGAGCATGAAAATCGGGGAGTTAGCGTTGTTTCCTGCCATCAGGCAAGCAGAGTCAGGGGCAATTATTGCTGCCTCCGGCACAAGCTGCAGGCATCAAATATTTGATGGAACGGGCCGGCAAGCGTTTCATCCCGCAGAGGTTCTGTTTGATTGTCTGAAACATGACAATCATCAACATCAAAAACAATAATGATATGAAGACCATCAAATTAACTGGTAAGATCAAGGGAAGCCCTGAAGAGGTGTACCGGGCATTGACGAACCCTTTCACCATTGAGCTTTGGAGTGGCGAGCCTGCTGTTATGAGCGAGGTGCCCGGATCATCCTTTTCCATCCTGGATGGTGCCATTGTGGGTGAAAACGTGGCTTTTGAAACCAATAAATCGCTGCGGCAATACTGGTTTTTTGGAGAGGAACACCGTTCGGAGGTTTTTATCGAGTTGTTTCCGGACAAGGCGCATACCCATATCAGGATAGAACATTCGGGGGTCCCTGACGAGGCCTACGAGAACATGTTGGCAGGCTGGAAAGAGTCCTATCTTGAATCCCTGCGTGATTTTTTTGAGAAATAGGCTTTGCCTGTCGCCGGAGGTTCACAAAGTACCGGTTTTTAACGTGTTACACGTTAAACCGAATGTGAAAGATGTCGCCATCCTGAACAATATAATTTTTCCCTTCGATATTGAATTTTCCGGCCTGTTTGCACGCGTGCTCCGATCCCAGCTCCAGGAAATCGGATGACTTCATCACTTCTGCACGTATAAACCCCCGTTCCATGTCGGAATGAATGGTGCCTGCTGCTTTGGGTGCGGGTGTTCCTTCGCGGATGGTCCATGCCCTGGTTTCTTTCGGTCCGAAGGTAAAAAATGTTTGCAGCTTCAGTGTTTTGTATGCAGCGCGAATGAGCTTGTTGACAGCGGGTTCGGTCAAACCCATGTCTTTCAGGAACTCCTGTCGGTCAGCTTCATCGTCGAGGCTTGCAATTTCCGACTCTGCCAGTGCCGCGGCGATCAGTATTTCCCTTTTTTCGGCCTCTATTACCGGGCGAACGGCATCGGTATGTCGATTGCCATTGAGCGCCGAAGCTTCATCAACATTACAAACATAGATAACCGGTTTCACGGTCAGGAGATAACAGTCGTCCATGAACTTCCGGTCCAGCTCATGAATTTCGAATGTGCTCGCAGGCTCCCCGTTTTCCAGGTGTTCGATGAGGGCTGTCAGCACGTCTGTTCCCCTTTTCGCGTCCTTGTCACCAACGGCGGCTACTTTTTGCAGGCGGCTTCGCTTTTTGTCAACCGTTTCCCAGTCGCTGGTGATGAGCTCCAGGTCAACGATTTCCTTGTCGCGCAGCGGATTAACGGAGCCTTCCATGTGTGGTACTGTGTCGTCGTCGAAACAACGCAGCACATGAATGATGGCATCACATTGCCTTATGTCGGCCAGGAATTGGTTTCCTCCTTTTACCTTGCTGCCTCCTTTGGTTAGACCTGGGATATCCACTATTTCCAGGCTTGTGGGCACTGTTTTAGCCGGCTTCACGATAGCTGCAATAGCTTCCAGGCGGGGGTCAGGCACTTCAATCTGCCCCAGGTTGGTTCGTCCGGGCATTTGTGACCCCGAACCCCGCCCGCGGGACAATGCGTTGAACAGTGTGGTTTTGCCGCAGCCAGCAATTCCTATAATGCCACAATTTAAAGCCATATCTTGAAAATTTTGGTGGCGCAAAGGTAGGAAAATGTTGTCATACAATAAACATGGAAAGATATCCGGCGTGAGTATTCAATTGGATTTGGGGAACACGGGAAAAATGTGTTTTTTTGTATTCCCTAAATCAATGATAGTATGATAAGAGAAGAGAGAACAGAAAAGTTGCCCATCAAAATGTGGATAGATGAAGTGGAGGCCGGGGCTATGGAGCAGGCGAGAAACCTTGCCAATTTCCCTTTTGCCGTGCAGCATATTGCCCTGATGCCGGATTGTCACCAGGGCTTTGGTATGCCCATTGGAGGTGTAATGGCTACCCGGGAGGTGATTGTGCCCAACGCGGTAGGCGTGGATATTGGCTGTGGAATGTGTGCCGTGCAAACATCCCTCACCGAAATACCAAAGGATCAGTTGCGAAATATTCTGTCTGTCATCCGTTCACGAGTGCCGCTCGGACACAAACACCATAAGCACAGTCAGGATCCTGCACGCATGCCAGCCATGGATGATGACAAACCCATGCCGGTTGTGCATCGTGAATATAAGAGTGCCACCCGCCAGGTAGGCACCCTGGGTGGAGGAAATCATTTCATTGAGATACAAAGAGGTTCCGATGGCCGGATATGGATCATGATACACTCCGGCAGCCGTAATATCGGAAAACAGGTTGCAGATTATTACAACAGGCTCGCCATCAAACTCAATGAAAAATGGGAAAGTCCGGTGCCCCGGTCACATCAATTGGCTTATCTGCCACTGGACAGCAAGGAAGGACAGCAGTATATCCGGGAAATGAACTATTGTGTTGATTTTGCCTTTGCCAACCGCAAATTAATGATGGATAACACCATTGATGTTTTCCGGTCCTTTTTTGGCAAGGACTTTCGAACGGCCCCGATGATCAACATTGCCCATAATTACGCGGCTTTTGAAAAGCATTTTGGCAAGGATTTGGTGGTTCACAGGAAGGGAGCCACAAAAGCCGACAAAAACACCATTGGCATTATTCCCGGCAGCCAGGGTGCCAACAGCTACATTGTAAGAGGGAAAGGCAATCAAGACAGTTTCGAAAGTTGTTCACACGGCGCCGGCCGCACCATGGGCCGAAAAGAGGCCATCAGGTCGCTAAACCTTAAGGACGAGATGGACAAACTGAACAAAATGGGTATCCTCCATGCCATACGTACACAGAATGACCTGGAAGAAGCCACCAGTGCATACAAGGATATTGCCATGGTGATGGAGCTTCAGAAGGACCTGGTTGAAGTCACCGTTGAACTCTCTCCTTTGGCCGTAATCAAAGGCTGATGCATGTAACAAACCAGCCGGCAGGATCGGTGCGAAGAAAGAATTTTGCCGCGCATATGGTTAAGGCGCCATTGTGCGGGCGTCAGTTGACTTTCCTGACATTTTTGGCCACATCTTGTCCGTTGTATTTCCGTTCAATGGTAAATATAACGTTGTCGCCGGTCATCAGGTCATTAAAATCCACATTTTCCACATCGGTATAGTGGAAAAACAGGTTGTTATTGGGATATTTGATAAAGCCGTAGCCATTTTTCAGGCTGAGGATCTCTCCCTCCTGGAATTCTTCGTTCACCGGCTCGTCTTCCTTTTCGGAGGTTGATGTGTCATCCTGAACAAAGAGGTTCATTAACAGCGGATCGTTGGAGCCCCGCCGGCTATCAATCATTTCATGCATTTGAAGCGGATATGTTACCTCCCTGATCAAACCCTGCGACGTTTTTGTGATCATTTTCTGTCCCTCGTCGTTGGTGAACTCGAAATCCCAGCAAACCAACATTACTCTGATTCCCAATGCATTGATTTTCCGTATCAGTGGCACAAAATCTCCGTCTGAAGCAATCAGCACCAGGTAGTCTATCTTGCCGCAAACAGCCATATCATAGGCTTCAAGGGCCAGATGGACGTCAAGATTTTTTTCTTCCTTTTTTCCGTGGAAGCTTTTTATGGGAAAATAGTGTGTAACAAGACCTTCCGACATCAAAATGTCGTCAAAAACCCGCTCATAATACAGCTGGCTGCCCCTTTGCGCGGCCTCCTGGGCCCCTACACGCCCCCTGAAATAATGTGCTTCCGTTATCCGGCAAAGCTGCGAATCAACACCCTCTTCAGCAGCCACCTGCTGACGGATGAACTCATGTAAACCGGCAATGCTCAAGCGCTTTTTTCGGGGATGCACATAGTTGTAGTAATTGCTTACGTGAAGAAAATAGTTGCCGTCATAAAATACCCCAATACGTGCAAGCTTTGAATTTCTTAATGGTTGCATTATAATATTATCTATATGTGAAAAATAAAAGAATATTGATTCTAAAGGTCTGTTATATGATCAATTTCGAACATAAACGTTGTTCATCTTAAAAAAAGTATAAAACAGAATAACTTTGTTAACGAATTGTTTTTCCGAAAATAGCCAAAAAAGGCTATATGCATGTGCAAAAATATATAAGATTTAATAATATTTTTGATAAAGGTAAATTATTTTTTTTGAATAATAATATAAGCGAGATAAATAGTTAATACAGTTCTGCAAATAACCTTTTGAATAGCATTAAAATATTTCTGCCAACACAACCCGGGTTTTTTCGCGGTAAGGTTACGGTATCTTTTTGAAAAAACTTATTTTTGTGGACCTGCCGGCAGACTATTTGTTTATCAAAGGATATGCAGGGAATCCCCGGCTTCCGTCCATGTGGATGCAGGACGACAGCTGCCAGAACAGGGAGATCAGGAAAATGTGTGCGTAGCTTGGATCACTCTCAGTTCAGTGGAATAAAACGGTCGCAATCCGCTATTTCTGCCATAAAGGCCAACATCTGTGCATCCGGGGCTTGCGAAATAGCATAATTTTGTTTACATTACAGAAAAACAACATTTTCAACGAAAAATATATTCACAGAAGGATATGGCAAAAGAAAAACCAGGCATACCAAAAGGAACCAGGGACTTTGATCCGCTGGAGATATCACGCAGAGAGCATATTTTTAACACGATCAGGGAGGTTTACAGGCTTCACGGTTTTCGACCCATCGAAACCCCTGCCATGGAAAACCTGTCAACCCTCATGGGAAAATACGGTGAAGAGGGCGATCGACTGATATTTAAAATATTGAATTCCGGTGATTTCCCATCGAAGGTAGAGGACAAGGACTGGCAAAGCAGGAATGCATCTCTGATCTCTTCCCGGATATGTGAAAAGGCCTTGCGATATGATCTCACGGTTCCTTTTGCCAGGTATGTTGTTCAGCACCAGCACAAGATCACATTCCCTTTCAAGAGGTACCAGATGCAAGCGGTCTGGCGCGCCGATAAACCTCAAAAAGGTCGCTACCGCGAATTTTTCCAGTGCGATGCAGATGTGATCGGCAGTGATTCCCTGGCCAATGAGGCGGAATTTATGCAGATTATTGACAAGGTGTTTTCGCAGCTCAACATTGATGTGATCATCAAAATAAATAATCGCAAAATACTGGCAGGCCTTGCGGAGCATATCGGATTCCCCGACAGGTTCACGGAGATCACCACTGCTATTGACAAAACAGACAAGATCGGCCTGGAAAATGTAACCCGGGAATTGATTGACCGGGGATTGACCAAAGAGGCTGTAGATCAGTTGATACCTGTTTTGGAGCTGACGGGAACCAGCAAGGAAAAAATACAGATGCTTCAGGATCTCCTTTCATCTTCTGAGGTGGGGATGCAAGGCTTGTCTGAAATACAGGAAGTGTTTGATATTGTGGATGTAACGCCGCTGCACTGCCGGTTGGAACTGGATCTTTGTCTGGCCAGGGGGCTGAATTATTATACCGGAGCCATTATCGAGGTGAAGTCGGTGGATGTCAACATTGGCAGCCTTTGCGGAGGTGGCCGGTATGATGACCTCACAGGCATTTTTGGTTTGCCCGGCGTATCCGGAGTGGGTGTTTCCTTCGGGGCCGACAGGATTTATGACGTCTTGCAGGCTTTGTCACGTTTCCCTGACAGCACCGGCGCTTTCAGCCAGATATTAGCCATCAATTTTGGCACCCGGGAGCGAAACTATTGCCTGCCTGCACTGGAAAACCTCCGCTCCATCGGTGTGCAATGCGAGATGTATCCCGAACCGGCAAAAATCAAAAAACAAATGCAATACGCTGACAAGAACAACATACCCTTTGTACTGATGGCAGGGGAGGAAGAGATGAAAAAGAAACTATTCTCGCTCAAGGATATGCGCACAGGCGATCAGCAGCAACTGATGCTGGAGCAGATCAGTGATGTGCTCATGAAATATTTTGACAGTTAATGTATGATCCATACACCCGGTTTAACATAAGTTCTGTTCGGTGAGAGATGAAATGATCGTTTGTGGAGAATACCGTGTTAACAGACCAGGAGGGTGTTTTTGTAAAACAAATAAGCATCTCGGTTTTTAAAGCTTAATACATTTATTATATGGAAACCCATCATATTTCTCCCGGGGATATTGACTATGGCCTCATGCGCAAAGTGTTTCATAATGAGGTTCGGCTTGAGCTTTCAGGGGAGTCCCGGGAGCGGGTGGTTGCCTGTCGTGCCTATTTGGACAAACGCATAGCCGAAAACCGGTCGCCCATTTACGGTGTTACCACAGGGTTCGGGTCTTTGTGCAACCATAGCATATCCATGGAGGATCTGGGCGTTTTGCAGCGCAACCTGGTGATGTCCCACGCATGTGGCACCGGTGATGAAGTTCCTGCGGAAATTGTCCGGCTGATGTTGTTCCTGAAGATTCAATCACTGGCATACGGGCATTCGGGTATTCGTATCGAGACCATCCAAAGGTTGATTGACTTTTTCAACAACGAGATCTATCCTGTGATTTACACCCAGGGTTCGCTGGGTGCCTCCGGAGATCTGGCGCCCCTTGCCCATTTAAGTCTGCCTTTGCTGGGGCTGGGTGATGTTTACCACCGCGGAGAAAGGCAGCCTTCTGCCGGGGTGCTGCAGGCCAGGGGTTGGGAGGCACTGGAGCTGGAAGCCAAGGAGGGCCTTGCCCTGCTGAATGGCACACAGTTCATGGGTGCTTATGGTGTGTATGCTTTGCTGCGTTCTTTTGATCTTTCTCTTTGGGCCGACCTCATCGGGGCTTTGTCGCTGGAGGCTTATATGGGGTGCATGGAGCCCTTCCTTGAGCAGGTGCATCGGGTGCGTCACCACAAAGGGCAGATGGAGACTTCCGAGAACATCCGGAAATTTCTGGATGGCAGTGCCCTGATGCAGGAACCGAAAAATTATGTCCAGGACCCTTACAGCTTCCGTTGTATTCCGCAAGTGCACGGTGCCAGCAAGGACGCCATCGGCCATGTGGCAAATGTGTTTTTCCATGAGATGAATGCAGTGACCGACAACCCCACGATTTTTCCTGATGACGACCTGATCATTTCGGCAGGGAACTTCCACGGACAGCCTCTTGCCATCAATTTGGACTACCTTGGCATTGCTCTTGCAGAGCTGGCAAGTATTTCCGAGCGCCGCATTTACCGTTTGATATCCGGAACCCGCAAACTCCCCTCTTTTCTTGTAGCCAACCCCGGTTTAAACTCCGGATTTATGATACCCCAATATACGGCAGCCTCCATTGTGAGCCAGAACAAACAATTGTGCACGCCTGCCTCTGTTGATACCATAGAATCGTCGCAGGGGCAGGAAGACCATGTCAGTATGGGTGCAAATGCTGCCGTCAAAACCCTTTCCATTGTGTCAAACCTGGAAAAGGTTTTGGGGATTGAGCTTCTTACGGCCTCCCAGGCCATAGGCTTCAGGGATACCGACAAAATATCCCCTGTCATGTGCAAATTGCTGACGGCGGTTCGCCGGCAGATTCCTTTTATAAAAGATGATAAGGTAATGTATCCGGAAATAAAAAAGGCCGGAGACTTTATACATACCAACCCCCCGGAGCATTTTTGCTGAATCAGGACCATTTCATAAAAAAAAGCTGCCGGTTCATCCTCCGGCAGCTTTCGGTCATTGGTTGTGAATAACTTATCCTTAGTTGGTGCTATAACCGCTTGCAGCTTTGCCCATTTTTTCTTTAACCACAGCTTGTGCTGCAGCCAGGCGGGCTATTGGCACACGGAACGGCGAGCAACTCACGTAGTCCATACCAACCCTGTGGCAAAACTCAACGGAGCTGGGTTCACCGCCGTGCTCTCCGCAGATACCGATTTTCAGGCCAGGGCGACCTTTGCGTCCGCGTTCAACACCCATTTGTACCAATTGCCCAACGCCTTCCTGGTCTAATACCTGGAAAGGATCATGCTTGAGCAGTCCCTTTTCTATGTATACTTTCAGGAAGTTTCCGGCGTCGTCGCGGGAATATCCGAAAGTCATCTGCGTGAGGTCATTGGTACCAAAAGAGAAAAACTCTGCCGTTTCGGCAATTTTGTCGGCCACCAGCGTGGCACGGGGAATTTCGATCATGGTGCCCACCAGGTATTCAATCCGGTCGCCGTATTCTTCAAACACCTTTTCAGCGGTGCTTCTGACGATGTCTTCCTGCAGTCGGTATTCCGGTGCAGTACCGGTGAGGGGGATCATGATCTCCGGGATCGCTTTGATCCCTTTTTTCTTGAGGTTCATTGCCGCTTCGATGATGGCGCGGGTCTGCATTTCGGAAATTTCGGGATAGGTATTTCCGAGGCGGCAGCCCCTGTGGCCCAGCATGGGGTTGAACTCATGCAGTGCATCCACACTGGCTCTTACCTCCTCAGGAGTAACACCCAATTCCTTAGCCATTTCTTTTTGATTTGCTTCTTCATGGGGAAGGAATTCGTGCAGGGGAGGATCCAGCAGACGCACTGTCACCGGGAGGTCCTGCATGGCCTCGAAGATGCCTTCAAAGTCTTCGCGCTGCATGGGCAGCAGTTTGTCAAGGGCTTTGCGACGGCCTTCTTCATTGCTGGCC
Source organism: Bacteroidia bacterium (assembly GCA_007695305.1). Taxonomy (GTDB): domain Bacteria; phylum Bacteroidota; class Bacteroidia; order Bacteroidales; family UBA7960; genus PUPG01. The sequence goes on along the minus strand of REEA01000121.1, from coordinate 2,256 downwards.
AGGATCATTTCGCGCATGGCCTTGATGCGCACTCCCTCAAAGAACATATGTTCGGTGCGGCACAGTCCGATACCTTTGGCACCAAACTCGCGGGCAACTCTTGAATCCTTTGGCGTGTCGGCATTGGTACGTACCGACATGCGGGTATGTTTCTCTGCAAGCTCCATGAGCTCGGCAAAATCTCCGCTCATTTCGGGATCCATGGTCTTGATCTTATCTTCAAACACTTCGCCGGTGGTGCCGTTCAGGCTGATGAAATCCCCTTCATTGAACACCTTTCCGTCGATGGTCATTGTTCTGTTCTTATAGCTGATTTTGATGGCTCCGGCACCAGACACACAGCATTTGCCCATACCGCGGGCTACAACGGCAGCGTGTGAGGTCATCCCTCCGCGGGCCGTGAGGATACCCTGTGCAGCATCCATACCGCTCAGGTCCTCAGGTGATGTTTCAACACGCACCAGGATCACTTTTTTCCCTTTCGCTGTCCATTCAGCAGCATCATCGGCGAAAAAGACGATCTGTCCGGTGGCTGCTCCCGGTGAGGCCGGTAAGCCCTTGGCAAGCATGTTGGCTTTGGCGAGCTCTTTGGTGTCGAATACAGGGTGCAGCAACTCATCCAGTTTGTCGGGTTCAACACGTAACAAAGCTTCCTCTTCGGTGATAACACCTTCGCGCAGCATATCCATGGCGATTTTCACCATTGCCGGGCCGGTACGTTTTCCGTTACGGGTTTGCAGCATCCACAGCTTGCCTTCCTGGATGGTAAACTCCAGGTCCTGCATATCGCGGTAGTGAAGTTCAAGCTTCTCCTGCTGCTCATGGAGCTCCTTGTAGAGATCCGGGAAAAGTTCTTCCAGCGACGGATATGACGCTAAGCGTTCTTCTTCACTTACCTCCTGAAGCTTGGCCCAGCGCAATGATCCTTCTTTGGTGATCTGACGGGGTGTACGGATACCTGCCACCACATCTTCCCCCTGGGCGTTTACCAGGTATTCGCCGTTGAAGATTTTCTCGCCTGTGGCAGCATCGCGGGTAAACGCAACACCGGTTGCAGAAGTGTCTCCCATGTTGCCATAAACCATGGCCTGAACATTTACTGCGGTACCCCACTCAGCAGGGATATTATATTTTGTGCGGTAATAGGTTGCCCTGGGGTTGTTCCAGGACTCGAACACGGCCATTACAGAGCCCCACAGCTGTTCCCATGGGTCTTCCGGAAAGTCTTTGCCGGTTTTGTCCTTAACGGCTGCTTTGAAACGCTTTACCAACTCTTTTAAGTCGTCGGTGCTGAGGTCCTGATCGTTTTCCACACCTTTTTGTTCCTTCATTTCATCCATGATCACGTCGAAAGGACCCTCCTCTTCCTTGCTTTCGGGCTTCATACCCATCACTACATTACCGTACATTTGCACAAAGCGACGGTAAGAGTCCCATACAAAACGCTCGTTGCCGGTCTTCTTTGTCAGCCCCTGAAGCGTTTGTTCATTGAGTCCCAGGTTCAATACCGTATCCATCATGCCGGGCATGGATGCACGTGCACCCGAACGAACCGACATCAAAAGAGGATTATCCTTGTCGCCAAAGCCTGCATCCATCTCTTGTTCCACACGGCGCATGTTTTCTTCAACCTCTTTTTTGATTTCGTTCACCACAAAATCATAACCCTTTTCATTAAACATGGTACAAACCTCGGTGGTAATCGTAAATCCGGGGGGAACCGGTACACCAATGTTAACCATCTCTGCCAGGTTGGCACCTTTGCCGCCCAGAAGATCACGCATGCCGGCATCGCCATCTGCTTTCTTTCCTCCAAAGAAATACACTTTTTTACTCTGTTTATCCATCTTTTTCTTGTTTTATATAATTACTCTGTGAGTGAATAAATTGGTTTTCATTTTGAGAATAACGCGGCAAAACCGTTTGTGGTACCTGCCAAAAAATAAGGTACAAAGGTACATGATTTTTTTTTATCGGCGTGAACCGTAAACAGATGGAAACGACCATGCTGGAAATCCTGATTATTGGGAGAGGAGATTTTTTGATCAACTATGAAAGGGTTGATGATTCTCGGTTTTTTGATTCTCGGTTTTCGATTGGCAATGCTTAGGTGATTTTGGTTTTTTTGAAAGATTTTAATGGAACACAGATGACACGGATGAGACAGATCAATACGGATTATTTATTGAAATCTGCGCTAACCTGCATTATTCACAAAAAGCAAACAAATTGTTGTATCTAATTGATTAAATGGTA
>REEA01000176.1 GCA_007695305.1 Bacteroidia bacterium | reverse complement strand
GTCATGTCGGTGCCGTTGATATTCGCCAGCGTTTTTGTAACGGAGATGTCCGGGTTGCCGGTGCCGGGCACGGTTTCCTCGTCCTCATCCGTAACGGTGTTCCCGTCGTCGTCTTCACCGGTGGCGGTTACCGTATTCAATACAAAGCCTGCATCCAGATCGTCCTGTGTCACAGTATAGCTTGTGCTGAACGACTGGCAGTCGCCCGGATCAAGCTGTGTGATGGTCTGGTTGAAGCCGGTAAGCGGGTCATTGACAACCACGTTGAACAATGTCACGTTGCCGGTATTGCACACCTCGATGGTGTATGTCAGCACATCGCCCACCTGGGTGAACTCCGTCATGTCGGTGCCGTTGATATTCGCCAGCGTTTTTGTAACGGAGATGTCCGGGTCCTGCACGGTAGGATCACATGGCACAGAGATCACGTCCATGTCATCAACCTGGTTGCCGTCGGGATCGTCTCCGGTAGCCGTTACAATATTCCGTATTGTACAACTGTCCAGGTCTCCCTGGGTGATGGTATAGGTTGTGGTAAATGTCATGGAGTCGCCGGGCTGTAATATGGGGATGGTCCATGAATCACCGGTAACGGGATCATCTACTACCACGTTGGTTAGTGGTACGTTTCCGGTATTGGTCACGACGATGGTAAATGTGAGGACGTCACCCACCTGGGTAAAAGCGGTCTGGTCGGTGCCGTTGATGTTGTCCAGGGTTTTGATAACACTGATGCCCGGTTCCGGATCGGTTTCTCCTTCAACGGTAATGCAGAATACCACAGAGGTTTCGGAGCATCCGAAGCTGTTTTCCACCACCACATACACTTCAAAATAGCCGGGGGTACTGCTGCTGAACTGGAAGCTTTGTCCGGTGCCCAGCAGGTTGTTGTCCGTATCATACCATTCAATGGTGGGATATGCCTGTGGATAGGTGTTGGCCCAGGAGGATGAATTCAGCGGCAAGGGAACATACAGATCAAGGACTTCGTTTACCATAAGCGTTTCACAACCTGTAGGGAACAAGCTCAGATCGGGTTTTGGGAATAGAAGAGCTGCTGAAAAATTTGCGGCACAGCCGGTTATTTTGTCGGTTACCAGCAATGAATAGAATCCGGCTGCTGAAACGGTTATTTCCGGAGTTGTTTCACCGTTGCTCCACAGGTAATGGTACTGGGATGTGTCGATGGGGCTTGGTGTAAGTGTCAGTTCGGTGCCTTCACAATCGGTTTGCCAGGGGATGGTCACATTGGGAATCTGGTTTACTGTTACACACAGGGTGTCGCTATTTATACAACCGGTTGTCAGATCGGTAACGGTAACATAAAATTCGATCTGTGAGGGGAGTGGCGTCGGGAACTGGAAAAAAGCGTTTGTGGAAGCGGCATTGTTGCCGTTGTTTGGGCTAAATGTTACCCCCGGCAAGCTTGAAGACCACTCGTAGGAATAGTCAGGGTCGTAAGGTGTTGACAGCACCATGCCGAAAAACCACCCCGCATTTACACAAACCGACTGGTCTCCGCTGATTTTGGCCCGCGGGATGCCGTGGGTAAATATAAACACACCGTCGGATATGCTGCTGCAGCCGAACTGGTTGGTTACTTCCAGGGTATATTCGCCGTGCGTGGTAACCCAGTATGTGGGCTGGTCAGCACCCTGAATGAGCTCCCCTTGCCGGTACCACTGGTAAGCTGCCATTCCATGGCAGGAGGCTTCCAGCAACAGCGAATCGCCGGGGCAGAAAATAGTGTCGGTGGCAATAATGTCGCATGTGGGTAACGGGTTTACCTCAACCTGCTTAACAACCACTAGTGAGCACACGTCAAACCAGGTTCCGGTGAGTGTTACATCATAAATTCCCGGTGCATTGAAGGCTTTTTCTGTGTTTTGTGTAAAAGAGGTGGAATTATCACCAAATTCCCAGGCAAAATCAAAGTTCGAAGGAGTGCTGGTAGCGTTAAACGAAACGGGTTCGCCGACACAGGCAGGGTCGGGGTTAAAGCTAAAGTCCAGTGCACACTGGATGGGCGGCGGTGGGTCTCCATCACAATCAGAGACAAGAACTATTCTTTCGCGGGTTTTGGTACATACGCCATTGGAAGCTATTACTTCGTAAAGATAGGCCTGTGGAACCGGCGGCAGCGAGCTGATGGTATATTCATGTCCTGTTTCACCGGGTATTGGCACACCATCCAAATACCACTGGTAAGTAAAGTTTGGATCAAAAGATGTGCTTAGCGTAAGGTTATTGGGTGTGTCAGGCAAACAGTAAAGGGTTGGCCCGTCGGGAAATATCCAGTCGATCAGTGGCGGATCAACAATTTCGATCGCCATTTGGTCTGATCCGCCACATGAGCTTACGCTGATGGTGGCGTTGGCCGGTGGTCCGTGCCAGCGGATCTCCACCTCATCCGTTCCCTGGCCGGACACGATGGTACCGCGGTTGGCGGGCGTAATGGTCCACTCATAAACACCCTGGGGCACCGGAGATGTAACCGTAAACACTTCAACAGCATCCACACACACGAGGTTGTTACCCGACTGGGAAACAATCACGGGCGGAGGAAAACTTTCCACGGTCAGGGTTTCCAAATCAGAAATACAGGTGACACCGGGTGAAACCTCTATTTCCTGGTACACCTCGATGGTCCAGGGCCCTGGGCCGTTAAATGCCACGACCACGGAGTCCTTATCTACGCCCATTTCTGAAAAAATCGTGCCACTGCCGGCTGGTTCAATAGACCACACAAAGGAGCTGCCTTCGGTGTCGGAGCTGATGAAATAGGTCAGGTAAGTGTCTGGACAAGCGATGGTTGGTCCATCAATGGGATCCAGTTGCGGTGGTGCTAACACTTCCACCTGCTGAATGGCTGAAGCATTGCAAAACTGGGTGGGATCGGTCGCCTGGGCGGTGATCAGATAGGTGCCGGCGTCGTCCCAGGTGATTTCACTTACAAAAGGAAGCAATACATTAATGGCAGGCCCCGAAGGAGTAACAGTCCAATTAGAAATGTCGCCATTGGCCAGGTACATCTCTGTGCTTCCTTCACACACTGCATCTTCTCCAAAAATGCGCAGAATGGGTTTTACCTCAACGGTGACCGTGCTGTTGCCGCTGCAACCTGCCAGGGGGTTGTCATACTCACTTTCTATAATAAAAGTTCCCGGTGTGGTAAAGGTTATATTTACGGCATTCGTGTTCTGATCATAGTTGTTGATGGTATATCCTCCACCGGTAACGGTCCAGTCATAGTATGTGCCGGGCAGAGAAGGAAGATAAAAGGTACCGGAGTTTCCCTGGCAAAGATTTACAGGGCCGCTGATGGGAAGGTTGGGATACAATACCGGGACATGAATGGTGGTGATGCCCGGACAGGGTGCGTTGTTGCAGTTTGGTGTTTCCAATGACACGGTGGTGGGCACGCTGTATGTGGCATCCCACTCTACTTCGATCATGGATGTACCTTGTCCGGAGATTATGGTGCCGCCGGTAACAGTCCATACAAAATCGGTACAATCGGTGTTGCTGAAAAAGGATGAAATCTCACCGGGGCAAACAGTGCCGTCGCAACAGTCCGACTCAATCATCGGGCCTTCGCCCTCCAACACTTCGACAATGAGCGTGATACTGTCGCTACATCCGCAGGCGTTTCCGTCTTCTCCTTCATGCCCGCCGGAAACATCAGTTACGGTGAGGGTAACCTCATAACTTCCGGGTTGATCATAGCTATGTACCGGGCTAAATAATGTGGATGTGTTGCCATCTCCAAACTCCCAGAAATAATCGGCCCCGCCAATGGATAAATTGGTGAAGTTCACAAGGGTGTTTACACAAACAGGATCCGGCTGGAAAGAAAAGTTTGCCGTTGGGCTGTCGACCAGGCAGATTTCCCGGGTGATCACGTCTTCGCAACCATTTGTACCGGTGATTGCTACGGTGATGTAGCCCGTCGTTCCGGATCCCCATTGAATCTCTATGGGGTTACCGGTGAAAGAAGCCGGTGTTCCGCCCACCACAGTCCACTCATAGGTGTATATGGCTTCATTGGGATAGACAGTGTAGGTGTGCAAACTTTCCTTACATGCTGCAAATGTTCTCTTGTCGCCCTGCGGGTCGCTGTGTTCATCATCGCAGGCCCCTTCCGGCGGACAAATATTCACCATGTCTTTGAGCTCGAAGTCGGGACAACATGCTGGCGTTTGCGCATTCAATGGAAGTGAAAACCAGAGAAAGAACAGCAGCAGAAAGGGTCTGACCAACCATTTTTCTGTGATGTTGCTATAGTTATTATTGTCAGGGTTGTTTTGTAATTGTAATGTTTCAATCATCTGATCTGTTTTTGTTTTATTTATAAAAACCTTCCGTTGACAGGATTGGTAAGGCATGAAAGCCGGAAGGAGCAGAGGTTTGTTGAACAGGAATAATCCTGAAAATAAAGCTTTTGCAAATTGCCTTAACCCCTTGTATTTATTTAGACTATGTAAAAGTAATGATAATAGTTTGAATATCTGTTTAATGCGATATTGTTAAAAAAGAATTAACATTTTTTAACAAATATTGTGTCAAGGAATAAAGTTAGCCGCATCCTTTGCGGCCTTTTGCGCTTATTCTTTTGCGGTCTTTGCTTGGAATTATTTTTTCCACGCAAAGACCGCAAAGATCAAAACACGCAAAAAGCGCAAAGAAAAAACGGCAGAATGGAAGTGTGCAAATGTGGAGATGTACAAATCTGCAAATGCTTAACGGAATTTGCTATACTATATGTGTATATCGGACAGGGCAAGCCTTGTCTCAATATTTCTTGACTCAAAATAAGATAATGAATTTGCTCACAATAGCAGACTCTTATCTGCTGCCAGCAATTTGCAGTTTAATAAAGTCTCAGCTCCCTCTCAGCTCTCAGCTTACCCAATGTTTCAACAATTAAACCACATTAACCGCAGACAGCTTAAACGGTGCAATTTTCGAATAGGGGTCCAGCTCGTCGCGGGTGAGTTTGTTCACGGGTGCCTCAGAGTAATGGAAAGGCATAAACAGTTCGCCGGGCAGCACTTCCGTGCTGATTTGTACCGCAATGTTTTCGATTTTTCCGCGGCGGGAGGTGATAGTCACCTTTTGTCCATCAGCGAAACCGTGTTTTGCAGCATCTTCAGGATGAACCAGCACATAGGCTTCATTGGCGAAGTCGGTCAGGGCCTTGTTTCTGCGCGACATGGTGGAAGAGTGGTATTGATAGAGGATGCGTCCGGTATTCAGGATGAACGGGTATTCGGCATCTGCCTTTTCGCTTTGCTCTGCATAATCGACGGGATGCAACTTACCTAAACCGCTTGGTGTATTGAAACGTTCCTCGAAAAGGGTGGCTGTTCCCGGATGATCTTTATGGGGACATGGCCATTGGATGCCATGATGTTCCAGGCGTTTGAAGCTGATGCCGGCGAAAATGGGGGCTGCCTTTGCGATCTCATCCCAGATCTCGCTTTCGTTTTGATAGTTGCCCAGGGGTTTTCCCATTCGTTTCGCGATTTCCATTACAATTTCCCAGTCCTGCCGAACCTGTCCCGGCGGGTCAACGGCCTTACGCACGCGTAGCACGCGACGGTCGCTGTTCACATAGGTGCCTTCCGACTCGGCAAAGGCGGTGGCCGGGAGGATCACATCGGCGAAAGGAGTGGTTTCCGTATGGAAAATATCCTGCACCACCAGGAAGTCAAGCTTTTTGATCGCCTCCTCTGTGTGGTTCAGGTTGGGGTCGGTGAGCATTGGGTTCTCACCCATGATATACATCCCTTTGATATTGCCGTCGTAAGCGGCCTGCATGATCTCAACAGTGGAAAGGCCCTTCTCACCATCAAGCTCTTCATAGGGTACACCCCATATTTCAGCTACCCGGCGACGGTTTTCATCATCTTCCACCGAAATATATCCTGGATAAGTAAATGGAGACGCGCCCACGTCGGAGACACCCTGTACGTTGTTTTGCCCCCGCGGTGGATTCAGTCCGGCACCCACGCGGCCAATCTGACCACTGATGAGCATCATGTTGATCAAACAAAAAACGTTATGCGTGCCTGTGACCTGCTGGCTGTAACCCATGCCTGTGGCGATGAGCGGACGCTCAGCCCTGGCATAGATACGCGCAGCTTCTTCCATTAAATGGGCCGGCACACCGGTGATCTCCTCCGTATAACCGGGTGTGTATTTCTGTACCAGTGCCCTCAGTTCTTCAAATGCTTCCATTCCGCCATCCACGCGCTTACTGATAAATTCACGGTCGATCAGGTCTTCTTCGATGATCACCCGGATCATCCCGTTGAGCAAGGCCACGTCGGTGCCAAGTTTTGGCTGCAGCCAGATGTGCGCATCCTTAACCAAAGGGGTCCACTTGGGATCGATGATGATGATTTTACCTCCGTTACGTTGAGCGGCATACTTCACAAAAGTGGCGGTTACAGGATGTGTCTCGATCATATTGTTACCGGTCACAAGGATGCAATCGCTGGTTTCATAGTCCTCGATGGAGTTTGATCCTGCGCCATCTCCCAAAGAGCGCAGCATGGCCGTTACCGTGGAAGCATGGCACAAGCGGGTGCAATAGTCCACGTTGTTGTTGCCAAACACCAGTCGCACCAGCTTCATGAAAAGGTAGTTGTCTTCATTGGTGGTTTTCGCTGAAGCATAACCTGCCAGTGCCTTGCGGCCATACTTCTCTTTTATTTCCGTGAACTTTTGAGCCACCAGGTCCAGCGCTTCATCCCACGATGCCTCCACAAACTGCCCGTCTTTTTTGATGAGGGGAGTGGTTAAGCGATCGGGATGCTGCACATAGTCATAGCCAAAGCGGCCTTTTACACAGAGGCGCCCGTCGTTGGGACTGACACCTTCGGCGCCGTTGCTCCTTACGATCTTTCCATCCTGAACTAGCAAATCCAGCTGACAGCCCACGCCGCAGTAGGGGCATGTGGTGCGTACCTCTCTGATGCCGTTTTCGACATTGATCTCTGTCCGGTGAAGCTTCTCCACAATGGCACCGGTGGGGCACAACTGGATACACTCGCCGCAGCCGTCACATTCACTTTCGCCCCACTTGTCGAAGCCTCCGATGATATAGGAAATGATCCCCCTGTTGGTAAATGACAACACATTTTTTCCCTGCACTTCATCACAGGCCTTGATACAGCGAAAGCACTTGATACACTTTGCGGCGTCGTAGCTCAGCACCGGGGATGTCTCATCTTTTGGATAACCCAGCTCTTTCCAGATAGACGGGAAACGGCGGTTTTCCTTTTTGTCGAGACCGTATTTGAAGATCAGCTCCCTGAATTCATCGGTATAGGTGCCGTCATAGGTTTCATCGTGTTCAGATAACAGGTAATCCAGCAGATACTTGCGTGCTTCTTCCAGTTCTTCGTCGAATGCCACCACTTCCATGCCGTCGCTGACATTCACGGCACAGGAGGCGATCATCCCCCGCTGCCCCTTGATCTTTACGATGCACAGGCGGCAGGCACCCGTAGGACTAAGCTTTTTATGATAACAAAGGTGTGGGATGGGAATGTTGTTGTCTTTGGCAACCTGCAAAAGGTTGGCCCCTTCCGTGGCATTGATTGTCCTGTTGTCTATGGTCAGTTTAATTTGTTTACTCATTGTTTATGTATTGATAAGGATAAGATCTGTTATTGTTTTAACCTGAAGCAAGGGCTGTTCAGCCAATCAGCTCTTTGCTGAAGTATCTGGCTGCAGACTTCAGGGGGAGCACCGGCGACTGGCCCAGGAAACAAAGAGAGGTGCCGGCCATCATCTCCGCGTCGCGTACCATGTCGGCCAGCAATTTTTCCTTGTCGGGATGCCCGTTGCGCAGGTCGTCGGCTTTTTTCACCAGCATTGTTGTGCCCACGCGGCAGGGCACACACTTTCCGCACGATTCATGCTTAAAGAAACGTAGGCAGTTGTGAAGCATGTCATAGAGGGAGTCATCCTCTGCGAATATCATCACCGCGCCCGAACCAAGCGTGGCACCTTTTTTCTGGAGGTTGTCAAAAGTCATCTGCTCGTTAAGCATGGAAGCGTCCACAAAGGTGCCGGCAGCACCACCCAGCAAAGCAGCCTTGAAGGTCCTTCCATCGCGCATACCTCCGCAGAGATCCAGCAGCTGCTGTAAAGTAATACCCATGGCAACTTCATAATAGCCGGGTTTGTTAACCTGTCCGCTGATGGTAAAAATTTTTGTCCCGGGAGAGTCTTCTGTGCCCATGCTTCTGTACCAGTCTTTCCCATGTGCGATGATCGCAGGCAGGTTGGCCAGTGTTTCCACGTTGTTGACCAGGGTTGGCTTTTTAAAAACCCCAATCTCAGCAGGAAAGGGTGGCTTTATTCTTGGATTGCCTCGCTTGCCTTCCAGCGACTCCAGCATGGTGAGCTCTTCTCCACACAAGTAGGAACCGGCGCCCAGCTTGATCTCCATTTCACAGTCAAAGTCTGTACCCATGATCCCCTTTCCAAGAATGCCCTTTGCATAGGCATCGTCAATGGCTTTTTGGCTGTTCCTGATGGATTCCTGGTATTCTCCCCTGATGTAGATATATACCATGGAGGCTTGTATGGCATAGGCAGCAATGATGGCACCTTCAAGGTATATGTGCGGGTCCTGCTCCATGATCACGCGGTCTTTAAAGGTACCCGGTTCTCCTTCGTCCGCATTGACGACCACATAGCGTTGTTTTAGGCCCGGCCGTGACTCACTGGTGAACTTTTGTTTGAGGCCCGACGGGAATCCGGCACCTCCGCGACCTCTCAGTCCCGAAGCCATCACTTCTTCAAAAACCTCGGCAGGCTTCATCGTCAGGGCTTTTTTCAAGCCTTTGTAGCCGCTTGCGGAAATATACTCATCGATATTACGGGGGTCGATTTTTCCAATATTCTTTAAAATGATACGTGTTTCCTGTATGCTCATTGTTTTGGTTTTCTATGGCCGTTTTTATGAAACGGCATTTGGATGTTATGTTCGTTCGTTTTGATATGTGACAAACCCGGGGCAAATCACCTTTGCGGCTGGTCAACCCGCAAATTCACGGATGAGCTCATCAATGCGTTTTTCGTCCAGGTGGTTATATACCTTATCGTTGATCATCATAGACGGGGCTTCATCACACTGCCCCAGGCATTCGGAAATTTCCAGGGTAAATAACCCGTCTTTGGTGGTTTCACCGGTTTTTATTTCCAGCTTTTTTTCCAACGCTGCCACAACGGTGTTGACCTTCATCAGCTCGCAAACCGGTGATACGCAAACCCGAAGAATATATTTGCCACGTGGCTTCAGGCTAAACATGGTATAATACTTTGCCACGCCGTAAACAGAGCTTTTTGTCAGCTTCAGGTAACGGGCGGTCTCTTCCAGCGCCTCCTCCGTCAGATAATTCTGCGGATGATGATCCTGGATCGCGTGCAGGATGTTCAGCAAATTATGTTGCTGCGGCTTAAATTGTTGAATGATCTCTTGTGTGGACATATAATAATGGTGTTAGCATGTAGCAGCTATGTGTGGCAGCCGGGGCTTACCCGCCCTGTCTTTTAAATTTCGCCGCCAAAATACAAATATTTGGTCAAAGCACAGCCATATTTAGGAGCTAAAATACCTGATAACCATCAGTTTTTATTTAGACTGTTTCCGCGAACATGCAAAGTCGCGCCAGATTACCGATTGCGTGTTTTATCCTTTGCGGCCTTTGCGTGGAATTATTCCCACGCAAAGTGCAATTGGTAAATGTGAAAATGTAGAATTATATTAAGTTTGCTTTTTGTGAATAATGCAGGTTAGAAAGATAACAAATAATTATCAG
>REEA01000170.1 GCA_007695305.1 Bacteroidia bacterium | reverse complement strand
ATTTTGTAGAAAAATAAATCAATATATCTGCAAAGATTTATTTTTTTTGGTTATTCATCAATTTATTTTCGTAAAATTGTGCCAGAATTTCAGAGTCATTATATAATCTTTAACTTATTGGTATTTAGTTATCTGCTTTTTTAATTTATTGAATCATGAAACAAGTAATCTTATCATTGTGGATGATATGCATCGTGTGCATCATCCTGCCCGAAGATCTTCACGCCCAGGTTAACCCTGATCGTATTCTTAGGAACACCAGGAACAGGACAGAGCGCAAGGTAGAAAAACGTATTGAAGACCGTATCGACAAGGCCGTTGATAAAGCGCTTGATGAAATCGAGGAGAGCATCGACGGTAAAGACAAAACGGAAGAAGGTGTTGCAGGCTCCGCCGACAGCAGGGAAGGTGAACAGTCCGCTGAAGGAACCGGAACAAGTCAGCAAGCCGGTGAAACTGCCGGAGCATCCGCTCCGGAACTGATCTGGTCTTCGTTCGATTTTATCCCCGGGGATGTGATCATTTTTGAAGACAATCTTGAAGGGGAACGCAACGGGGAATTTCCCAGCAGGTGGGACCTGGTCAACGGTTCTGTGGAGAATGCCGTTTTCGGTGGTGAAAACGTCATTATGTTCCTCAACACCAACAGCAATAGCGACGGTGGTATAGTACCCATGATGGCCAACAGTGGAGAAGACTACCTTCCGGATGAGTTTACCGTTGAATTTGACGCGTATTTTGATGATCCAGGCAGAATATACAGGATTTTGTTTTATGACGGCAAAAACCAAAGGCGCTTAAATAACACGGTTAACCGCGGGAGCAATGCCCGTAACGACAGGGTGAGAGTACGTCAAAACTCTGCAGTTTTTGGACAAACAACCGGTTACTATCCAGGTTTTGTCTCCAATACAAGTGAAAATCCATCAATGTCTCAGCCCGGATGGAGGCGTGTCTCTATATCTTTCAACAAAAGAGCACTTAAGGTTTACCTCGACGACGCACGGGTGCTGAACATCCCCAATATGGATTATAACCCCCTGGGAATTACAATGGCATACCACAATCCAACCGGTGGCCATCTGGGCTACATTAAAAATATCCGCATCGCACAGGGTGCCGTGCCGCTTTACGATAAATTCCTGACAGACGGTAAGATCATCACCAACGGCATCCGTTTCGATGTAAACAGGGCAACCATCCGACCCGAAAGCATGGGTGTGATCAACGAAATTGTGCAGTTGATGAACCAACACCCGGAATTGAAGTTCAGCGTGGAAGGCCATACCGACAGTGACGGTGCAGCTGATCACAATCAGCGCCTCTCTGAACAACGTGCTGAAGCCGTTGTGGCGCAAATGGTGGCCATGGGTATTTCCGGTGATCGCCTCGTTTCGGCCGGACACGGTCAAAGCCGCCCCATAGCACCCAATGACAGCCAGGAAGGAAAAGCCCAAAACCGCCGGGTAGAGTTTGTAAAGATCTAAGGGCTTCAATTACCCATAGAAAATATGGGTGATATGTATAGTGACTATGTCGAGACAAGGTTCATGTGTCATGTTCATTTGACATGAATCATCGCTTAAACTGTGCTGTTCGATTATTTCTCATGTCAAATGGGCATATCTGATCGGGTGCAGTTTCTTCCCCTATACCCATTGTCAATTGTCTGATGAGGCATTTCGTGAGAAAGTTTGTGAATAATCCGGTTATGTATTCGCTGATATTTCTTTTGCGTCATTTCGCGCTTTTCTGTCATATTTCATTGTGAATTGTTTTTTGCTTTCATTCATCGCTGTTCATTGGACAGAATTCATGATTATTCTTTTATCGTGAAAAAGTTTTCCAATCCGGGAAACAACATGGGTTTGAAATGCCAGAAAACAATGAAAAACTCTTGCATTTTTCCACGGTTCATATCGTTGGGGCATTGTTGTGAAACAATGAACAAATCATCAAAACTTTTTGTATGTTTGCCCATTCAAATCATCAACAAAAAAATAAAAGACATATATTATGGATGCAGTTATCGGGATCAGACACGAAGATAAATATGCCATGGAGCGGCGCACACCCATTACGCCCGTGCACGCAAAGAAACTGATTGAACAACATGGTATCGGGGTAGTGGCACAAAGCTCACCGAAGCGGGTTTTTTCTGAAGGTGAGTACCTGGCGGCCGGGGCCTCCGTAGAAGAAAAACTGGATGCCTGTCCGGTGATCTTCGGTGTTAAGGAAATTCCTGTTGATGCCTTTGAGAAAGGAAAGACCTATGTGTTTTTCAGTCATGTCATCAAGGGTCAACCCTATAATATGCCCATGCTCAAGAAGATGATGGAATTGGGTTGCAATCTTATCGATTACGAATGTATCGTGGATGACCAGAACAAACGCCTCATCTTTTTCGGCAAGTATGCCGGACTGGCCGGTATGATCAATTCACTGTGGAGCCTGGGGCAGCGGCTGAAAGAGTATGGATATTCAGATAACCCATTCCTGAAGATCAAACAGTCGCAGCATTATACCTCGCTAAAAGAGGCCAAGGAAGCGGTTTCGGCTGTTGGTCGTCATATCGCTGAAAATGGACTGCCAAAAGAGCTTCAGCCACTGACCATCGGATTTACCGGTTACGGAAATGTGTCGGTGGGCGCCCAGGAAATCGCCAATTTGTTGCCGTCCATTGAAATCAATCCTTCACAGCTGCTTGAACTGAACAGTCAGGAAAATCATCCCGGAAATGTCATCTATAAGGTGATTTTTAAAGAGGAGGATATTTCGAGGCGTAAGGACGGCAGCCGTTTTGATTTGCAGGATTATTACAAACATCCTGAAAAGTATGAAAACAATTTTGAGCAATATATCCCACACCTTTCTGTTCTGATGAACTGCATGTACTGGGATACCCGTTATCCCCGAATTGTCACCAAGTCATACCTGAAAGAGCTGTTTTCCGCCGGTCGGCCAAAACTGACCGTTATCGGTGACATCACCTGTGATCCTGACGGCTCCATAGAATGCACACACAAGGGCACGGCCATTGAGGATCCCGTTTTTGTGTATGATCCGGCGACTGATAAGCCTGTTATGGGATTTACGGGACATGGCATCCTGGTAATGGCTGTGGATATTCTGCCCAGCGAACTGCCCATGGATGCTTCGGTGACATTTGCCGACGCGCTGTTTCCGTTTGTGAAGCCGATTGCAGAAGCTGATTACCGGGGCCGTTTTGAAGACCTTGCCTTGCCGCAGGCCATCAGGAAAGCGCTGATCTTGCACAGGGGCAAGCTGACGCCTGCCTATGAATACATCAGCAAATACCTGTAATGATAAGGCTTGTAGAGATTAAGGAATAAATCAATCATCACAATAATAACCCGTAAATGATATCATCATATGAAAAAAGTATTGATTCTTGGAGCAGGGATGGTGGTAAAACCCATCGTCACTTATTTGTTGGATAAGGACATTCTGGTTACTGTGGCGAGCCGGACAAAATCGAAGGCTGAGGCCATGATCGACGGCCATGTAAACGGTACCGCCGTTGAATGGACGGTTGATCGAGGCGAAGAGCTGGATGTCATGGTCCGGGAGCATGACCTTACCGTCAGCCTTCTTCCCTGGATACACCATATCATGGTTGCCAGGCACTGTATCAGCCACAAAAAGAACATGGTGACCACCTCCTATGTAAAACCGGAAATGAAAGCACTCGATCAGGAGGCAAAAGATGCCGGTATCATCATTCTCAATGAGCTGGGACTGGATCCGGGTATTGACCACATGTCGGCCATGCGCATCATTGATCATGTGCATAACAAGGGAGGAAAGATTGAGGAGTTTTACAGCATTTGCGGAGCGCTTCCGGCACCTGAAATTGCAGATGACAATCCCTTCCGTTATAAGTTTTCCTGGAGTCCCAAAGGTGTGGTTTTGGCCGGCAACAACGATGGCCGTTTTTTGCGTCACGGGAAAGAGGTGTATGTTCCCACCGAAGACCTTTTCAAAAATCCATTGTCCGTGGATTTTCCCAAGGTGGGCAAACTGGATATCTATCCTAACCGCGACAGCATGCCGTATATCGAACTCTATGGTATTCCTGAAACCAGTACCATGATGCGCGGAACATTCCGGCATCCGGGCTGGTGTGAAAGCATGGACGCCATGAAGGCGCTGGATCTGCTTACCAATGACACCCATGATTTCACAGGCAAGTCCTATGCCGAGATGCTTGCCATGCTCATCGGTGCCGACAATGCCGAAGATATCAAACAGAAGGTAGCCGGATACCTGAATATCCCCGTTGATGCCCATGCTATGAAGGCCATGGAGTGGCTCGGTTTGTTTGAGAATGCAAGGATGGGCAGACGGCAGGATACTCCCTTTGAAATTGTTTCCGATCTGATGATAGAGAAAATGATGATCGGTGAGAAAGAGCGCGATATGGTGGCCATGCAGCATGTTTTCCTGGCTTCTTATCCTGATGGAACAAAGGAAGTGATCAAATCGTCGATGCTGGACTTTGGCACTCGTGAAACCGACACTGCCATTGCACGGACAGTTGCCCTGCCTGCCGCGGTGGGTGTTGAGATGATCCTTGAAGGACAAATTCAGGAAAAGGGTGTCCACATACCGGTGATCCCTGGTATTTACAACCCCATACTGGATGCCCTTGAAACAATGGATATACGCATGGAAGAGGAATTCGGACTTCCCGAAAGCGAAATTATCAAATAGCGCCGGCCTGATAATCCTGATTCCAATTTACCAAAGAACCGGGTCTGATGCATTGCAATCGTACCCGGTTCTGTTTTACAGGTCTTGAAACATCTTCATCAGCTGAGCATATTTTCCGTGATCCAGTCGGCGATCTTCCGGTCGTTGCCCAGGTGTGGCACCTTGTTTTGCCCACCCAGCTTGCCGATGGATTTCATGTATTCTTTAAAGGTATTTTTGGGAACCTTCAACACCATTGCCTTTTGCAAAATGTTACCCGATACCAGGTCCTTGTAGTAAGGGTTTTTTGTCTGCAGGGCTTCATCCAGCTTTTCGGAAAATGCCGCCAGATCTTCGGGTTCTTCACTGAACTCCACAAACCATTGGTGGCATGGTAACCCGCTGGGGTTATCCACCAGGGGTGCCAGTGTAAACTCTGTCACCAAAGCTCCTGTTTTTTTGGCAGCTTCGGAGATGGATGCTTCCGCTTCTTCAGCGATCACGTGCTCACCAAATGCGGATGTGAAATGGCTGAGCCGTCCGGTGGAGACAAAGCGGTAAGGGTTAACCGACACAAACCGGACTGTGTCACCAATGTTGTATCCCCACAGGCCGGCATTGGTATTCAGGATCATGGCGTAATTGACTCCAATTTCCACTTCTGATAATGGGATACGTGGCGGATCGTCGTCGTGGAAGCGGTCGGCAGGGATAAATTCGTAGAAAATCCCCCCGTCGGGGATCAGCAAGATACCTTCTGAGGGCCATTCATCCTGGAATCCGATAAATCCTTCGGAAGCAGGAAATGTTTCCAGGGAAGGTATTTCTGCTCCCATGAGTTGGTTAAACTTCCGTTGGTAGGGTTGAAAATTAACCCCTCCATATACAAATAAGGAAAAATCCGGGAAAATTTCTTTCACGTTGGCTTTGCCTGTGGCTGCCAGCAGGCGTTCGAAATACATTTCCACCCACGGCGGAATGCCGCTGATCAGGCTCATGTTTACATTCCGGGTCTCTTCCACGATGGCATCGAGCTTTTCTTCCCAGTCGGGAATACAATTGATCTGGTAGGAGGGAAGCCTTCGCCGGCGCAGATAGGCAGGTACATGCCGGTGCGATATACCCGACAGCCGGCCGGTGGGAATATCGCCGGTGGTATCCAGCTCAGGACTACCCGATACAAAAATCATACGGCCGCGCATGAAATCGGTCCGGCCGGTTTTGATGAGGTACATCAGCAATGCCTGTCTGGCCGAGCGAATGTGGTATGGCATAGATTCTTTGGTGATGGGGATGTATTTTGTCCCCGATGTAGTTCCCGATGTCTTGGAGAAATACATCGGCCTGCCCGGCCATAATACATCACTGTCACCTTTCAGTATTTGCTCTATGTAAGATTTGATCCCCTCATAATCACGAACAGGGACATGTTTTTTAAAGGATGCATGATCGTGGACTGCTTCGAAATGATGGTCACGGCCAAAAACCGTTTTTCGCCCGTTGGCCAGCAAATGCTGAAACACTTTTTCCTGAAGTCCGGGGGCATTTTGATACCAATTGTCGAAGCGTTTTTTGCTGAGGTTAGCCAGAAATTTTGCTCCAAGAGAAATAAGCATAAGCAGGTTATTTTAGCAGTGACACGACACTAGTTTTTTTTATAATCCGGGTTATTCAATAAATAATCAATTAGTGATACATACACATCAATCCCCTTGTGGAGGGCATCTATTGGAAAACGTTCGTCGAAATAATGGATGGATTCCATGAGCTCTTCCGGCATGATGGCCGGAAGCAGGCCGTAAGCCGGAATGCCTTTCCTGCGAAAAAAGCGGTTATCGTTGATGGCGACAAACATAAATGGTACTACAATGGCATCATCAAAAACCGAGTGGATACTTTCTTCCATGGCCCGGTAATAATGACCTTGTTCGGAAACCGGTGCTGCGGGGCTTGACTGGATCACTTCGATGGTGACATCGTAAGGTGCGACAATTCTTCGGATATGGTCGAGGAATCTGTTTTCATCTGTTTCGGGCAGCAACCGGCAGTCAAAGACGGCCCGCGCATGGGTAGGTATCTGATTGTATGCTCCTTCCGCACTGGAAAGACTGGTAAGAGAAATGGTGTTGGTAAGCATGGATGCGATAAGGGGATCGTTGCGTATGAAGCTTCCAAAAAGTGGTCCGTAAAAGTCAATTCTCCGCATGATGCGCTGCCGGATACCGGTCTCATATTTTGACAAGGCCAGCAATCCTTCTCTTACTGTGGGGGAGATGGTGATTGTGGGGGTTGCATCGAGCAGCGCAGCGGTTGCTTTCACCACTTCCTTCGTGGGATAGCGTTCGCGGGGGATTGAACCATGCCCCGAAGATGCCACCGTTGATTCGATGGCCAGGAACATCCGGCGCTTTTGTGCCACGCCCACACCAAATACAGGTGTTTCAGGCCGGGTACTTACCAGTCCGGTAATGCCGGCACCACCTTCACCGTAAACCACCGCAGGGTTCAGCTCATCCAGGAAACGGTTGGTAATGATGCGTGCACCCATGTCGCCACCGGTTTCTTCACCGGAAACGGCCAGCAAACTAACGTTGTATGGCAGGTCCTCTTCAGCAGCCATGTCAACAAACTGCAGCAGGGCCAGCACCTGCATTACACCAAGGGCTTTGTTGTCGATGGCACCGCGCCCCCATACCATCCCATCCGCAATTGTGCCCGAAAAAGGAGGGTAGGTCCATCCCTCCGGATCACCGGCCGGAACAACATCGATATGGGTCATCAATACGATGTTGGGTTTCCCCATCTCCAACGGGTATAGTGAAGCCGCAAAATTGTAAGAGTCAGGATCATCAGTGAATACCCGAACGTGTAAACCATGTTCCAGGCAAAACTGCATCAGAAACTCCCCGGCCTCCTTCTCGCTACCCGACACCGATGGGATCTGAACATATTCGCTCAGTAACCGGGCGGGATCCCTATCCAGGTGGGAGTTAACCGGATCTGAAGCCACAGACAAGCCCGGGTTTCCCAAAATCATCAAAGCAAGAAACAATAAATATAAATGGTTTTCAGTGTGCATCATCATAAAAAACTGTCCGGGTTATAATTCTCACCATAAAGTTATGCAAAATAAGGCATCATTTGATAACTTTCTCCCAGCCGGTGCGTGAAAGGTTATAATAAATGACCACAGCGGCAAGTGCGGCTATCCCTAAATAGATAAATGCGGAAAGGTATTCTCCGAAGATCAGGCGGCCAATGCCGAAAAGACTAAACAATACCAGAACACATCCGGCGATATAATTTACAAAGAGAGATTTGTAACCGGTGTCACTTTTGACGGAAGGCAGTTGGGCAGCTATCTGCTTCCATCCCGGACCGCCGGGGTGTACTTTTTTGTAGAAGCTTTCCAGGGTTTCCCTGTCGTCAGGCTTCGTTAGGAAAGTGACTGTAAGCCAAACCATTGATGACCATGCTACGATGATGATCAGGGTGGTTTCGTAATTGAGTCCGAAGTGGAATACCAGGATGGGATAGATAGCATAAGGAGCAATCATGGCGGATATTTCCGACCATGCATTGATGCGCCACCAGAACCACCTCAGCAATAGCACCAGTCCGATTCCGCCGCTGCAGGCCAGGATAAACCGCCAGGCGTCGCTGATCATTTCAAACCGGGTGGTTACGATCAGGGAGAAGAGCATCAATACAAACGTTGTGATGCGCGACACCTTCACATAATATCTCTCGCTGCCTCCCGGTTTGATGAAGGGGCGGAACAGGTCGTTGATGATATAGGATGTGCCCCAGACCGTTTGGGATGCCATGGTTGACATATATGCGGCAAAGAATGCCGCCAGGAGGAGTCCGAGCAGTCCTGTGGGCAGTAAATCCCGGATCACCATCACATAGGTGGCGCCTTTGTCGGCTTCATTGGGATACATGACAAGTGCGGCCAGTGCTACGATGATCCATGGCCAGGGCCGGATGGCGAAATGGGCGATCTGGAACCAGAGGGTTGCCAGCAGGGAATGTTTCTCATCTTTTGCCGACATCATCCGCTGGGCCACATATCCGCCGCCTCCCGGTTCGGCACCGGGATACCAGCTAGCCCACCACTGAACCCCTAAATACGCCACCAGGGCTACCACACTCATCTGCAGCATGCCGGAAGCCGTCGCAGCAGCACCCGAACCTTCCACCACAGGAAAAAAGTCAAAAACCCAGCCCACATCCGACAGGCCTTCCTGCAGTCCGGAGATGCCACCTACATGTCCAAGCGCTACAAAAGCCAGGATGATACTTCCGCCCATGGCTATCACAAACTGAAACGTGTCGGTGATGGAAACGCCCCACAATCCGGAGAGAGAAGAATAGAGGGCTACAAATGCCATCATCGCACCCACAACAACCAGGTGCGCACCAAAACCGATGCCCAGGAAAGTAAAGTGACTGTATCCGAATACGGTCAATCCGGGAAACATGACCTGCAATATCTTCACCATGGCCAGGTTTACCCAGGCCATCACGATGGCATTCATAAAAATGCCGATATATATTGCCCGGAAACCGCGAAGGAAGCGTGCGGGCTTGCCGGAATAGCGGATGGATACGAACTCCGCGTCGGTCATGATGTTGGCTCTGCGCCACAGCCGGGCAAAGAAAAACACCGTAAGCATACCGCCGAACAGCATATTCCACCAGAGCCAGTTTCCGCTGATGCCGCTCTGTGCTACCAGCTCGGTAACAGCCAGGGGGGTATCGGCTGCAAAGGTGGTGGCCACCATACTCGTGCCGGCCACATACCAGGGCAGATTTCTGCCCGTAAGGAAAAAATCACTGGTGCTGCGGCTCGCCCTGCGCGACATATACATCCCAATGGAGATGCTGATCAGCAGAAATATCCCGATAACTATCCAATCAATCAAATGAATATGCATGGTTTCCAATCAAAGATGATCCCTTAAATGGTGAAATAAGTTGTCAGAAGCTTCGAACTGCTTTTCCCGGTAAAGAGCGCAGGTCGTTGCATTATCGGCGTCAAATATACTGATTGTTGATGATTATGAGCATTGGGTTTTTTGAATATTTTGTCATTTAGCCTGCATTATTCATGCTTTTAATTCAGGTCAGATGCGAGGCGTCGAAAGCCGCCGACATA
>REEA01000085.1 GCA_007695305.1 Bacteroidia bacterium | reverse complement strand
GAATTAAAAATAGGCGGGATAAATATTCCCGTTCCCATCATCCAGGGAGGAATGGGTGTAGGTATTAGTCTTTCTGGTCTGGCAGCAGCCGTGGCCAATGAAGGCGGTGTAGGGGTTATCTCTGCCGCTGGATTGGGATTTGTGCATCGTGTGCCGGCACTTGATTACTTGCAGGCAAACATTGAAGGCTTGAGAAAAGAGATCCGGAAAGCCAGGGAACATACCAAAGGAATTATAGGGGTAAATATTATGGTAGCCATGTCGAATTTTGCTGATTTGGTGCGCACCTCCATTGAGGAAAAGATAGACATTATATTCTCAGGTGCCGGACTGCCATTCGAATTACCTAAATTTTTAACACCGGGAAGTACAACAAAACTTGTTCCTATAGTATCATCCGGAAGAGCCGCAAAGATCATTTGCGAAAAATGGAAATCAAATCACGATTACCTGCCCGATGCTTTTGTTGTTGAGGGCCCAAAAGCAGGGGGGCATCTGGGTTTTAAAAAAGAAAATATTGACGACGCCCATTATGCGCTTGAAGAACTGATACCGGAAGTGGTGAAGGAAGTGAAATTCTTTGAAGACATGTACCATTGCAGTATTCCTGTGATAGCAGCCGGTGGAATATACACAGGTCAGGATATACATAATATTATGCAAAAAGGTGCCCAGGGGGTCCAATTGGGAACCCGGTTTGTTACCACCGTAGAATGTGATGCTTCCCCGCGTTTTAAACAAACCTATATCGATGCCTCCGAAAGTGATATGGAGATCATTCAAAGTCCGGTGGGAATGCCCGGCAGAGCCATCCATAATCATTTTCTGGACAAAGTTAAACTGGGATTAAAGATTCCATTAAGGTGTCCGTTTCATTGCATAAAAACCTGCGATGTTTCAAGCAGTCCGTATTGCATTGTCACAGCGCTCTATAATGCTTACAAAGGCAATATGAAGAGCGGTTATGCCTTTGCCGGTGCCAATGCATACCTGGCAACAAAAATCACAACCGTTAAAGAGATATTCAGTGAATTGGTTGATGGCTGGCAAGCTGCCCGGCTCAAACCTTGACTTTAGAGAGTATTTCTCTATTCAGTTAGAATCTGCTTAGCACTTCGGCAATAAGAAATCCAAGATAATAATCCGGATGTGTGTAGTGCATCTGTCTCTTGATTTCCAGCATCTTTATTGATTAACAGATACTCATTGAGGAATGTGCCCATGGTGGGACGTATTCCTCCATTCCCCAAAACCAGTACCGCAGCATATGCAATGATCATGGCTCCAAGCTTGTTAACGGCAGGAAAGCGATGACACAAATACAGGATCAGCAAGGGGGTAATTAGATAAAAGGTGGCCAGTGAAATAATTATCATCATTGCAGATTTATTAAATCAACCCGAAAATAAGGAAACAATGATTATGAAGTGTTTCATGTCTCAATGAAACGAAATGAAAATATTCATGCAAAAGTTGCAGTCATTTCATTGTTTGCAAAAAGAAAGGCTGCCTGTTGAGGCAGCCTTTCTTTATCATTGCAGTTGAATGCAAAAGCAAGCAATAACGATATTACTTCACCGTAATGATTTGTGTAGTTGTGCCTTCGTTGGTAATCAGGCGCACCACGAATAGACCCTTTGTCCAGTTGCCGGTGTTTACGCTGACAGTTTCCTGCTTATGCAAATCGTTGACGGTCAGCGTGTATATATCCCTTCCTGAGATATCGGTAAAAATGATCGTTCCATTAGTCACATCACGGTTGAAAGAGATGTTTACCTGATCGGTTGCCGGATTGGGGAAGCAGGTCATTTCCAGAACTTCGGATTCTAAAAGCTCCGTGTCACCATACAGAGGTTGAGAGGCTTCATCTCCGCCCTGGGCAATTGTTCCTGTTACAACAATATCATCAACGCTCCAGCTCCTGGAATTTTGAGGTGGTCCACCGCCGCCATAATTCATGTTCCAGCGGAAAATCACATTCGGAACCCCCGCAAGTCCGGATAGATTCTGACTGAAGCTTGCCGGATTGCCGGTACTGTTGCTCCAGGTCTGTATCGTTGTCCAGTTATTGCCGCCGTCGGTGCTGTAATAAAGCCCGACAGAACTCCTGCTAGCCACATGGTAATGGGTAAAAGCAAGGTTGATTCCGGTATAATTGCTAAAATCAAATGGCTGACTGATAAGGTCTGCATTTCTTGCCTGGTTGCCCTGGTAGAAGAAATACGCGTAATTGCCGGTGGTACCGTTTAAACCGCCGCTGAACGATCCCACCTGCCATGCTACATCACCTGTATTGATCACACTTTCCCAGCATTCAGGAATTGCCGCTGCAGCGTTAAAGTCTTGTGAATAAGGCAATGTGGTGATCAGGCAGGGATCTTCCGGTGCTGTTTCAAAAGTGGCATGGATGGTGTGGTCGGCTGTAACGTTGTTGAACGTATATGCCGTGACTGCACCCACACTGCCACCATCCACAACTACATCAGCAATTACAAAACCACTGTTTGGCGAAATGGAAAAGGCTTGATTGTCACCTTCAACCACAGTGATGCTTCCTGACGGGTTTATACTTCCTCCGTTGCCGGCTGACGCCTGGATGGTGTAAGTGATTACCTGGACTTCTGCGAAAGTTGCGTGAATGGTGTGGTTGGCTGAAACGTTGTTGAACGTATATGCCGTGACTGGCCCTACGCTGCTGCCGTCGACCACTACATCAGCAATTTCAAATCCACTATTGGCAACAATAGAAAAGCTTTGGTTGTCACCTTCAACAACAGTGATGGCTCCTGAGGGACTGATGCTGCCCCCGTTGCCGGCCGATGCCTGGATAGAGTAAGTGATTACAGGTATCTCTTCAAAAGTTGCATGAATTGTGTGGTCGGCTGACACGTTATTGAACGTATATGCCGTGACTGGCCCTACGCTGCTGCCGTTGACCACTACATCAGCAATTTCGAAGCCGTTGTTCGGATTGATGGAGAAGCTTTGGTTCGCACCTTCGGAAACGGTTATACTGCCTGCCGGATTGATACTGCCTCCTGTTCCGGCAGTGGCCGTAATGGTGTACATTGTACCTGCTGAAGTACCTGTTACTGAAACATCATCGATACTCCAGCTTCGCGCCCTTGAAGGTGGCCCGCCACCTTCGAAGGTAAGTGTCCAGCGGAATTTGACATTGGGTTGTCCGGCCAGCGCACCAATTACCTGGTTAAAACTTGTGGTTCCTGTGTTGCTGCTCCAGGATTGGATGGTTGTCCAGCTGCCCCCGTCATTAAGGCTGTATGCCAGGATGGCTGAGCTGCGCTCATGGTTGTAGCGGTGCTTGAATTCCAGTCGTATGTCGGTAAATTCGGTCAAAACCAGACTGGGACTGATCAAATGTGCCGTGCGTGCAGTATTACCTGAAAATTCGGCATATGCGTAGTTTCCTGTGGTTCCGGTTAACCCGTTTGAAAAAGTTCCTACCGTCCAGCTTGCTGTGCCTCCCGTACTCCAGCCAAGTGGAATGCCAGCAAAATCGTTGAAATTCTCAGTAAATGGCAGGGGGAAATTGTCCGGTGGGAAGGTGGTAGCCTGTGCGGCAATGTGTCCCGAGTATTCGCTGCCGCTATATGACCACGCCCTGTAGTAATAAGTGGATGCGAAATCCAGTCCGGTATGTGTAAGTGCATTTTGTGACTGTCCGAAATACAGAACGGTACCGCCACCGCTGATTGTTTGGCCTGCTGAGTATGTGGTTCCGTCACTTGGTGTGCCGAAGTTTCCGTTTTCGGAAAAAGCGATCAGGACGGCATCATTGTCGTTGTTAGCTTGCCATGCTACATTGATGTCGCTTTCACCTGTGGCGGTTGCCGTCAAGCTGGAGGGTCTCTGAACACCACCCAAAAAAGCTTGTGCTGCTTCGACGGCCTGCAGTGCATTCAGGCGTCCTGATCCAAGCAAGCCCACATGATTGGGATTTTCACTGTCAATATTGTCGGTGGTGGCAACAAGCAGGTCCCACAAATCCTGGTTGCTCATTACGCCAGGTGCATAAGAAAGAACCAGGGCAGCTATACCTGAAACGTGCGGACAAGCCATTGATGTGCCCGACATCCAGATATATGAACTGCCTGATCCGGTACTGGCGATATCGGTTCCCGGAGCCGACAGATCTATCCAGCTGCCAAAATTGGAAAAACTGGATTTGCGATCCCGGTTGTCAGTCGATGCCACAGCCATGGCTCCGGAATAGTAGGCCGGATACCACTGTCCGTTGTTGTTATTGTTTCCGGCGGCAAAGATGGTTAAACCACCATCCAAAACATTGCCACCACCATTGGCATTGAAATAATCGATGCCGTCCAGGTCAGATTGATTGTAAACCCCGGCACTTCGATAACCCCAACTGTTTTGTGATACAGCAGCATCATTGTCGGCAGCATAAATATTCATTTGCAGGGTGTTTAATCCATGGGAGCCGTCAAACAAGTCAAGACTCATTAGTTTTACGCCGCTTCCGGGCGTTCCGTCACCACCTGCAGCACCGGCAACTCCTATGGAATTATTGCTCATAGCAGCCACTGTGCCTGCTACGTGGGTGCCGTGGTCATCCGGTTTGGTATTTGTACCATCAGGACCTATACCTGGCCAGATATTGCCTTCCAGATCGGGATGGTTGTACTGAATTCCTCCGTCAATTACTGCAACGATTACATCCGGGTTGCCGGTAACATATTCCCATGCTGGCTCTGCACTGATATCTGCACCGGGAATACCCAATGTTCCGCGGATATCCTGCCCGGTGTTTTTAAAACCCCATTGGAGGCCATAAAACTGATCGTTGGGGCTCATCCTGCTGGGTTCATCATATCTTCCGGAAAGTGATGTAACTGAGACGGGCTCTATCCTTTGCTTTATTAATACGGGCTCGGCCACCAAAACATCAGGAATGCGTAAAAATGCATCAATAACTGACATCACATCCACACGCTGATCCACACGTATTTCGTACCAAAGGTGCAAACCCCATTGCTGATGTCGGCTCTCCAGGTCCCTGCTTGGCGGGGATATCTCATACAAACCGTGCAGCAACGACTGGTAACGCGATATTCCGAACGCTGTGTTTAGTTCGTCGATATCAACATGTCCCAATGTGACAGCTTCCCCGCTTCTGCTCTCAAAATAGCCTTTGCTGAGCAGGTTTGTAAGACGGGGATGGAATTTCACCTGGAACAGACCCGGCTCTATAGCATCCTCAGGTACATCTTGCCATTTAACAGGCGGACGCTCACCGAAGAAGTTCTCCATACTTGCATTTGTCGCATCATTGGCATACATGGGATTGGTGAATAAAACCCATGCACCGGCCATCAGGCAACAAAGTAACAGTGTAACAATTCTGCTTTTCATAACGTTGATTTTGGTTAAACAAATGATTAGGAAGCCCAAATTTAAAAAAAATTAACAATCTATTTACATTGATATGAAAAATATTTAAAAATGTGGAAATGTCGAAATGTCAAAATGTCGAAATGTCTGACCCGTCGGGATTTTTTTTACAAAAAATGTAAACCTATTTCAGGACGAGACATTCAGGACGCTTCTTCGTGTCTCAGCTTCCAGCTCTTCTGTTTACTGTTTACTATCTACTTCTTACTTACTTTTTACTCTCCCTTAACTTCACCTCTCACCCCCCAGCTCCCGGATCAACTCAATAAATTAATTTGACCGTATATCTAATGTGACTATTTTTGTATTTAAATCTTATAATTATGAAAAACAAGATGATAAGGGCTGCCATTGCCTATGATTTTGACGACACGCTTGCTCCCGGCAATATGCAGGAACACTCATTTATCCCAAAACTGGGTATCCCCAAAGAAATATTCTGGGCCGAAGCCAACAGGATGGGTGCCGACCACGACATGGACGGTATTCTGGCCTACATGCAGTTTATGCTGCAAAAATCCAGAGAAAAGGGAATTCCCATCAACCGGCAGGACTTCATCGATTATGGCAGGGATATCCGGTTTTTCCCCGGTGTGGAAAGTTATTTCGGACGTATCAATGCCTATGCTGCCTCAAAAGGAATTATCCTTGATCACCATATCATATCTTCCGGTTTGCGGGAGTTTATTTCAGGTACATCCATTGCCGGATATTTCAGAAATATTTTTGCATCCGGTTTCAAGTACAATGATCAGGATGAGGCCGAATGGGCTGCGCTGGCCATTAACTATACGAACAAAACCCAATACCTCTTTCGCATCAATAAAGGGATAGACAATTCCTATGATAACAAGCAGATCAACCGGCATATCCCGGATGAAGAACGCCCGGTACCCTTTGAGCGGATGATATATATTGGCGATGGCGAAACCGATGTCCCCTCCATGAAAATGATGAATTACCAGGGTGGCGCTACCATTGCCGCGTATAATACCAGCGCTCCGGAAGTGCCCGGAAAAAAATCTCCCGTAGAAATATGCCGCGAAATGTTGAAGCAAGACCGTGTAAAATTCATTGCTCCGGCTGACTATTCCGAGGGTTCAGATCTGGATAAGCTGATCAGGTTACTGCTTGACCGGATAAGGATCAATGAGGATCTGCGATCATATAGTAAGTGAATCAAAATGATGGCTATGATATCTTATATTATCCCGGCTTGCAAATGAATCTGTTTCTTTGCAGAAAAAAACCATTATTTTCCCCGCTCTAATTAAAAACAGACTCTGCCTTTGCCTTGAATGATATCATTTCAGATGATCCTCCGGATGAGACGCAGGGTATGGGAATATTTACGTGTATCTGTGTTGAAAATCCCATGGTGATCAATATTGTCAATGCGGACGCGTCCATAGGCGTGAATAATCTGTTCATTGTCCAACAAAACACCCGTATGGGATATTTCTTTCTCCTCGCTGGCAAAGAAGCACAGGTCGCCGGCTTTTGCCTCGTGGATCAGGTGAATGGTTTTCCCTTTCGTTGCTTGCACGGAAGCATCTCTCGGCATTGCAATACCCGCAATCTTGCAAACAATCTGCACCAGGCCCGAACAATCGATCCCGAAAACAGATCTGCCACCCCACAGGTAAGGGGTGTGAAGAAAAATGGTCGCCAGCTTTGCCAGGTCCTCTCCTGAGGAGACTTTTGGGAAGTACTTGTATTCACCTTCAAACATAAAAGTTTTTCCAAAAAGAGTAAACCCCTGGCCGGGTGCGCCGTACATTGTACTGCCTGCGCCAACCATAAAGGATCGCTCGCCGGATGCCATGCTCATGCGTGAGAAGCTCTCTGTGATAACGTAGCTGTTATATGCTTGCAAAAGCATTTTGTTTTTCTTGTCCAATATTTCAACCTGGGGCCGCCAGATCCATCCTCTGTAAACGTCTTCCAATGATTCTATATATAACCATTCATTCCCACTTTCAATAACATGAAATCTTTCACCGAAAAGCAACTGGCTTACCATTTCGCTTTTGTGATGTGCTTCCAGGCGAACGGCTGCTGCGGAGATCAAACAAATACCTGTTTCCATTTAAAGTTATATTTATGGGCCTCCATATATAGGATTGTAACGTCCCGGGCCGGTTTATGCATGTACTGTTATGATGTCAAAATGTGTGAAATGTCCAATAGTGTGAAAGTAAAAACTTTTTTGCAGAGTACAAAACCCGGCTTATTTGATATACAAAATAAATGCTTACATTCGTGGGTCAGCAAAAGGAGTGATAAGTTTCAGAATGACAAACATTTTCACGAAATAATTGTTTTTCGTTGTACATCAGCTAAAAAGAAATTTTTTGAACACATGATCAACATTTTGCATTGGCTTCAAAGGCATTTTGCCAATATCTACAAGGGTTTTCTTGTTTTGTTGAGTATATTTCTCCTGGTGCAGCTTTTCCCGCGGCAGCCCGGGTTCGAGTATGAGTATCAGCAGGCACGGCCATGGTTATATGAAGACCTGATTGCTCCATTCGATTTTGCCGTTCTCAAGTCAGAAGATGAGTTAAGACGTGAGCGGGAAACGTTAATGGAAGAATTCATGCCTTTTTTCTCTCGCCAACCTCGCGTAGCTGAGTCCATGGTCGGGAATTTTGAAGATTCTTTTGAGAGGGCCTGGTCAGAGGCTTATCCTGACAATGGGTCGCCGGCGTTGAAAAGACGTACACGACAGGCCGGTATAGAAATACTCACACATCTTTACAGCGCCGGTATTGTTTTCCTCGATGAACAGTTCAGGGATAAACCTGAAAGCTATGCCATCCGGGTTGTTGATGACAATGTGGCGAGAACCTCCGTTTTGGGAGCAATGTACACCATCCAGGAAGCTTTCCTGTATGCTATTTCTGTTCTTGAAGACAGGCAGGACCGAATAGACTCAGACTTGCTGCAGCCTTTGCTGGAAGATGCGCTCAGCCATAATGTTTTCTTTAATGAAGAGCTTACACAACGTACTTTTGAGGCTGAGATGGAGAATATTCCACTTACCAGGGGTATGGTTCAGGAAGGGGAAAAAATCATTTCAAAGGGAGAAATTGTTACATCTGAAAGATTCAGAATACTTGAATCTTTCCGTGCCGAATATCAAATGCAGATCGGCGATGCGGCACAACGAACACTTTTATATGCCGGTCAGTTTGTGCTTGTGGCCATTTCCATGGTAGTGCTGTTGCTCTTTTTGTATTTTTTCCGCAAAGATGTGTTTTACGACAACCGTAAAATCCTGATGATCCTGCTGTCGGTATTGCTGATGGTTTTTTTGACAAGCCTGATGATCCGCCTCAATGTCGACTATCTGTATCTCGTTCCTGTGTGTCTGGTCCCCATTGTAATAAGGGCATTTTTTGACAACAGGTTGGCGTTGTATATCCACATCATCACCATCATTCTGATTGGATTCCTGATACCCCGCAGTTTCGAGTTCGTATTTATCCAGTTTGTTGCCGGTATCATGGCGATATTAAGCATGGCCAGCCTTCGCCGCCGCTCACAATTGTTTCTTACCGTAAGCCTTATTTTTGCAACCTATGTGGCGGTGTATTTTGGTTTGTCACTGGCACATACCGGGTCTTTCGAAAACCTTTACTGGAATGAAATCGGTTATTTTGCCGGTGGTGCTGTCCTGACCCTATTTGCCTATCCGCTGATCTTTTTGTATGAAAGACTCTTCAGCATGCCCACCGATTTTTCGTTGCTGGAACTTGCCGATACCAACAATACCTTGCTGCGAAACCTCAGTCTGCAAGCCCCCGGAACATTTCAGCATTCCATGCAGGTGGCAAACCTTTCGGAAGAAGCCATCATCGCCATCGGTGGAAACAGCCTGCTTACCCGTACCGGCGCACTGTACCATGACATCGGGAAAATGAAAAACCCGCAATATTTTATTGAAAACCAGACTACGGGATTTAATCCCCATCATGATATTTCTTTCAGGGAAAGCGCGCGCATCATCATCGACCATGTGATCGACGGTATTGAAATGGCACGCAAACACAACCTTCCTGAATATATTATTGATTTTATCCGAACCCATCATGGAACCACAACCGCGCGGTATTTTTACAATATGCAGATCAAAGAAAATGAGGGTGAGGATGTCAACAAGGCCGATTTTGTCTATCCGGGCCCTCGGCCCTTCAGTAAGGAAACGGCAGTGGTGATGATGGCTGACTCTGTAGAGGCTGCTTCCCGCAGCCTGGAAAAGCCCGATGAAAAACAGATAAACCAGCTGGTCGACAATATCATTGATGCACAGGTGCAGGAAAAACAGTTCGACAACGCCGACATCACCTTTAAGGACATCACTACCGTTAAAGGCATTCTGAAACGGATGCTCCTGAATATATATCACGTTCGGGTGGCTTATCCCACACTGGGTCAACCAAGGTAAAAGCGGATAGCATCCCGGAGATATGCCGGAGCATCAGGCCCCATGTGAAAAAGCAGGTCTATGATACTCAAATTGGGAATAAATCCATATTTTTCGGAAAAAGTCTGATAATAAATGGGCCAGTGATCAATCAATGGCTCGTCATCACGGTTTTTGGGAGAAATACGGTTTCTCAGATCAATATAATCCAAAGCTTGTTTTTTGTAGGTGTCCGTGTATGCCCAATCCAGATCCATATTCAGCTCACCGGCGATGGCATGTAAAAGCTGATGATTAAATTCCCACAAAAACCACTGACTGCTATTCAAATAATAAGGCGCAATCAGGTCTTCATAAAAAATAAAATATGGTGCTTTCCGGTATGCACTGCTGATGGCCCGCCAATGTTTTTGTTGCCAGGGCTCGTGACTGCTGGTCATAACTGCGAGGGTTCTGGTATGATTGCCCATAGGTCTGGTGACAGGTATGGTCAGATCCAGCACACCATTGGCGGTCAGAATCCTGCAACGGTTGCGCCAGGTCTGTTTTGGATAAGTTTCATGTAAATCAACCTCTGCTTTTGAGTGAGCCAGCATTGCCACCATGTATTCCAGAGGCGGCAAATAGGCTGTCGGTATCAGCAGTGTGTTTTTTCCGTCGGCAGACATGACTGCATGGCTTGATATTAAGAAAAATTAGATGTATTTTTGTTTTGATGATGATGTCGTTGTTGAAAGCTTGGATTCATCCCCATTCCTGATGAAAAGGGTTGCGTTTGTTCCTGTTATGGCAAATGTACATCTATTTTTTGTGGGAATGAAATCGCAAAGTATTGAGTAAATTCACGGAAAATATTGTTAATCAGTCCGGTTATTAAATAAATACCATCATGAAAATTCTACATTCTGCACAAATTAGAGAACTGGATGCTTATACCATTGTCCATGAGCCGATCTCATCCATAGATTTGATGGAGCGAGCAGCGAAAAAATGCTATGAATGGATCCGCAGGCACATGAAGAAAAAAAAGGTCGTCAGGATTTTTTGCGGTATGGGTAATAACGGTGGAGATGGACTGGTTATCGGACGTTTGCTGGCAGGAGCGGGCTACCGGGTATATATATATAAGATTATGCATGCTGCCCGGGCTTCTGATGATTTCCTGATCAATGAGAAAAGGCTGACAGGCATTAAGAATCTGCAATTTGAAGAAATACATGACAATGACGAACTGCCGTTTCTGGATAAAGAGGATCTGGTTGTAGATGCCATGTTGGGTAGTGGTTTGACGCGCCCCCCGGAGGGACTTTTGGCAACAGTTGTGCAACACATCAATGCATCCGGTGCTGTTGTTGTAGCCATTGATTTTCCGACCGGCCTGTTTTGTGAAGACAACCGGGATAACCCTGAAAAGAATATCATTCGGGCCGATTATACCCTGAGCTTTCAGTTCCCGAAACTGGCCTTCATGTTTGCATCCAATGAAAAATATCTGGGTTCATGGTATTTGATTGATATTGGTCTTCATCCGGAAGGGATTCGACAGGCAGAAACAAAATTCCATTTTTTACAGGCATCGGATGTTCGCGCACTTTATCGCCACAGGAAAAAGTTCGCCCATAAAGGACATTTCGGACATGCCTACCTGATGGCAGGCAGCTACGGGAAAATAGGTGCAGCGATACTAACCGCACGCGCTGTGATACGCAGCGGTGCCGGCCTGCTCACCGTGCAATTGCCCCAATGTGGTTATACTGCATTGCAAACAGCCGTTCCCGAAGCCATGTGTATCCCTGATGAGCACCCCCATTTTGTTTCTGAAGTAGCTGATGTGGAAGGTTTCAATGTTGTTGGTGTAGGACCGGGTTTGGGTACCCGGGAGCAGACAGCCCGCGGATTGAAATTGCTGATACAGAGTACTACCGTTCCAATGGTGCTTGATGCCGATGCACTGAATATCCTGGCTGAAAATCTTACCTGGTGCGGTTTTCTGCCTAAAGGTTCCGTTTTTACACCCCATCCCGGTGAGTTTGACCGCTTGGCAGGCAAAACAACCGATGATCATGACCGGTTGGATAAAGCTATTGAACTCGCCCATCGTTTTCAGGTGCATATTGTACTCAAGGGAGCACATACAGTCATCGTATCACCGGATGGCAGATGCTTCTTTAACTCTACCGGAAACCCCGGAATGGCAACCGGTGGCAGCGGAGATGTACTCACTGGTATGATCCTTGGATGGATGGCACAGAATTATTCTCCACTGCACAGTTGTATCCTGGGCGTTTACCTCCATGGCAGGGCAGGGGACATCGCTGCCAACCGTAAAGGATATGAGGGGCTGACAGCCGGAGATATCATTGAACAGATCCCTAAAGCCATTAAAACAACCATCCGATAGCGGTGAAATAATTAGTAACCGCAGAGGCGCAAAGGGCGTAAGGAAAACCCTTGCATTTGCGTCTTAGTGGTGAAATAATATTAACCACAGAGGTGCAGAGAACACGAAGAAAACACAAAGAAAATCTTCACATTCGCGTTTTAGCAGTGAAAAATCATAAAATCACCGTTATTTCTTTTGCAGGATACCCATCCTTCATTACAATCTTTTTTATATTGCACATTGTCAGGATATTGAAAAAACAAAAATGTATTTTCCGGAATTTATGGCAAGTGTCTGACTAAATAATTAGGAAGACCGCGCATTCTGATGCATCATCTGCAAAACATTTTTTTGACTATATATACCTGATAATCAGGACTTCTTAGTCTTGTAAACAAATTAACAATTTATACGTTTACTCATTGACAGAATTTTTACATACGACTGTTAATTGTTTGAATATGGAAAAAACATTGAAAAATAAGAAGATCAACAATACTGCCAGCGAGCAGTTTACTCCAAAATATACAGCGGACACGGTTGATACCGACACTTTCAAAAAATGGTATCAGTTGATGGTGCTTGGAAGAAAACTTGACGATAAAGCGCCCAATTATCTAAAACAGGCACTGGGTTGGTCGTATCATGCCCCTTTTGCAGGTCATGATGGGATACAGCTGGCTATCGGGCAGGTTTTTAATCGTGAAACTGACCATCTTTTCCCTTACTACAGGGATATGCTTACAGCTCTTTCGGCCGGCATCACCGCTGAAGAGATTTTGCTCAACGGTTTGTCAAAAGGTACTGATATTGCCAGTGGCGGCCGTCATATGTCAAACCACTTTGCCAAGCCCGAATGGAACATCCATAACGTATCATCGGCTACCGGTAACCATACCCTGCATGCAGTTGGTGTTGCCCGTGCCATGAAACGTTACGGACATAAGGGTGTTGCCATTAGCTCTCAGGGCGAATCTTCTGTTTCGGAAGGGTATGTGTATGAGGCAATCAATGGCGCCAGCAATGAAAAGCTTCCGGTCATTTTTGTTTTCCAGGATAACGGATATGGCATTTCCGTTCCCAAAAAAGACCAGACAGCAAACCGGAAAGCTGCTGATAATTTCCGGGGGTTCAAAAATCTGCGGATTATACACTGTGATGGAAAAGATGTTCTGAGTTCGATGAATGCCATGCATGAAGCACGTCAGCATGTGCTTGAAAATAGTGAACCGGTGATTGTGCATGCCAGCGTGGTCAGGATTGGGGCACACTCCAACAGCGACCGCCACGACCTCTACAGGGATGATCGCGAACTGCATTGTGTGAAAGCCCATGACCCGCTTCTGAAAATCAGGAAACTTCTTCTCAACAACAAGATTTATACCCAGGAGGAAATGGATGCCCTGGACAAAGAAATCAACAAAGTGATCACTGAGGCTCATAAAAAGGTGATGAAAGCTCCCGACCCTGACCCGGCAAGTATTTTTGATTTTGTCATTCCTGATCCTTATCCGGCATCAAAGTATCCGGAAGGTATCCATGATCAGGAAGGTGAAAAAATCAAGCTCATAACCGCCCTCAATGAAACCTTGAAGGCAGAATTCAGACGCAATCCCGATACATTTATCTGGGGGCAGGATGTTGCATACAAAGAGAAGGGCGGCATATTCAATGTTACAAAGGGTATGCAGCAGGAGTTCGGCATTGAACGGGTCTTCAATGCACCCATCGCCGAAGACTTTATTGTAGGTACAGCCAATGGCATGAGCCGTTTTGATAAAAAGATCCGTATTGTGATCGAAGGTGCCGAGTTTGCCGACTATTTCTGGCCGGCCATGGAGCAATACGTGGAGATGACGCACGACTACTGGAGAAGCAACGGTCAATTTGTGCCCAATGTGACCATCAGGCTGGCCTCCGGCGGTTATATCGGCGGCGGTTTGTATCACTCACAAACTACGGAAGCAGCCTTGGCTACCTTCCCCGGTATACGTGTGGTTTACCCGTCGTATGCAGATGATGCCGCAGGCCTGCTGCGTTCCTCCATGCGGTCGGAAGGCCCGACACTTTTCCTGGAACCCAAAGCGCTCTACAATGCCAAAATCGCTGAAACAGTGGTGCCCGACGATTATGAAGTCCCGTTTGGAAAAGCACGAATCCGCCGGGCCGGTAAAGATCTCACGATTATCACCTATGGAAATACCACCCATCTTAGCATCCAGGCCGCTGAGCAAATTGCCAAAGAAACAGGCAAGGAAATTGAAGTGGTGGATATCAGATCGCTCATTCCGCTGGATACCGATAGCATCGTTAATTCTGTGAAGAAAACAAACCGGGCATTGGTTGTTCATGAAGACAAAGTATTTGCAGGTTTCGGTGGAGAGCTTGTCGCGCAAATTAACGAGCATGCCTTCGAGCATCTCGACGCACCGGTGAAACGTGTCGGATCCACATTTACCCCGGTGGGATTCCACAAAAACCTGGAAGCCGCCATCCTGCCCGATGTGAAAAGAATCAAAGATGCAGCAATGGCGTTGCTGAACTTTTAATCGATTAACTGATCTGTTGTTTAACCGCCGGGAAATGTCTTCCCGGCGGTTTTTTATATCCTCCCATTTCCTTAATTAGTCCGTTGAAGACCTTCCCGGAAATTGGTATCTTTGTATGATCATAAATCATCAAAACAAGAATCATGAAACATACAGTACCATTTCTGCTTCTCATTTTATTTGCTTCTTTCGCTTTTGCCAACCAGGATACCACCAATGGCAATCGTGATATCCAGGAATTGCCCATAATGGTCGATTTCGAGTTGTTCAACGGTATTAATCTCCATGAAGTATATCCCGGATGGAACCAGGGGAAGGGACTGCCTCCAACTCCTCCCACCATTTCAAACAGTGCCTGGTTCCGGGCAAATATCCTGCATGGCTCGGTGGCTGCCGCCGTGATATACAGTTATACAGGCCTTAAAGATGAGTGGATCATCAGTCCGCGTTTTGAAGCCACCGAAAACACCAAACTCAGTTTTATGGCTGCGCTTACCCGTTTCTGGGACGATCCTGTGCAAGGCTTTTTCAGCCACAACGACAGTGTCAGCGTGATGGTGGCAACTACCGGTTACAACTTCACGGAGACTATGTACTCATTTAAGCTGGGTAACCAGCCCCCATGGGAGGGTGCTTATTACGACATCCCTCTGGGTGAATTCGCCGGGCAAACCATCCGTGTTGCATTTTATGCCACCAACGGACAAGATCCGAACAGTCTTGCGGCTTTTCATATTGATGACATCGTAATCAAAGATGCCGTGCCCCGTGATGCCCTCGCCTTTGATCTGGTTCATCCTGCGCCTCATAGCTGCTTTGAAGAAGGCATGCCTGTAGTTGCCAGGATAAAAAACGACGGTCTGGAACCCATCAGCTCAGTTCCTGTAAGAGTGCGTGTCCGCGGGGCTCATATTCAGAATCTTTTCGGAGCCTATGAAGACACCATCGGGCCCGGTGATTATGCCGACGTTGAAGTAGGCACAATTGACCATATTCCATACGGTGAATACCGTTTTGAGATCACTACCGAGTTACCGGGCGATGGATTTACGTATAATGACGTGAGCGCGGTGTTTGTCCGAAATCATCACCAGGCCCGTGACCTTCCACTTCCCGAAATGACGTTTATCGGTTTTTACCAGCACAATTTGGGTGATATTTATCCCGGATGGTATGAAGCCCGTGGCAGGGACTGGCCGCGGGTAGCCATGAATACCGACTGGCAGGGGCAAAACTATGACGGAGCCCGTACGGCAAATGTGTATTTTACCGGGCTGGGTACCGAAGACTGGATGGTAGGACCAACATTTACCGCCGGTGACAATCTCGTGGTTGAATTGCGGGCTGCCATTGAATATGACTGGAACGCCGATCAGATGGGTTCCGATGACAAACTGGCCATCATGGTGTCTGCCGACTGTGGCACAACATGGGAAGAAGTCGCCGCATTTACACAGCAAAGCGGAGTGACCGAATCATTGCAGCCATTTACCAAAACCATTGAAGGCTACGGTGGTCAGGATATTATACTGGCCTTTTATGCTACCACAGGCACGGTGAGCGATCCGGAAAGTTACATCTTTCACATTACCGATATAAAAATCAAAAACCTGTATGCCCATGATGCCGGTGTTACGCATCTGCTTTCTCCCACAGGCAGTTGCGCTTTTTCAGATGAAGAAGAAGTCAGCGTACGCGTTGAAAACTTCGGATCGGAAACCATCAGCAACTTCCAGATAGCCTATCAACTCAACGGGGAAGACCCTGTTGTGGAAATGATCACACAAAGCCTCCTATACGGCGAAAGTATTGATTATACCTTTGATCAAACCCTAAACCTGTCTGATGGCACCGAATTCTTCATCAGTGTTTATACCTTGCTTGAAAATGATGAAAACCCCGGCAATGACGGGCTGTACGATGTCCCCATCAGACTGTCTGCCTTCGATCTGTCAACGGAAGGTGCCTATACAATGGGTTTTGAAGAAGATGAGGATTTTAGCGACTGGACTGTGGAAGACGGCAACAATGACGGCATTACCTGGGAGTTGACCTTTGATCCCCAGCATGCGAACAGTGGCGACTATTCCTTTGCATATTTTTCTAATCAATCCAGCGTTCCGAGCAACGATTGGTTAATCAGCCCCTGTTTCAACCTGGAGGCAGGAGTGACCTATTACGTGAGTTTTTACTATAAAAACCGCGCCACCGTATGGCCCGAAAGCCTCAGGCTCAAAATCGGCCAGGAGCCTTCCGGAAATGCCATGGTTCACGAACTGATAGATCTGGGTGAAATATCCAACCCTCCTTACATGAAAGCTGAAACCACCTTTACGGTTGATGAGTC
Organism: Bacteroidia bacterium; assembly: GCA_007695305.1. Classification (GTDB taxonomy): domain Bacteria; phylum Bacteroidota; class Bacteroidia; order Bacteroidales; family UBA7960; genus PUPG01. Next base: position 20,099 of record REEA01000085.1, on the reverse strand, counting down.
GGGCTCGTGGTATTTTGGCTGGCACGCATACGGCCCGCCCGATCAGTTCGGCATGCACGTGGACGATATCACCATATACCAGGTGTTTGACTATGACCTGGCTGTTACAAATTATCTGCGTCCGAGGGCAAAGGATGAAAACTGCCAGCTGGAAGAAGCCGGTTTTGTGGAGATTGAAGTAACAAATCTTGGCGAAGAAGACATTGATGCTTTTTCTGTGGGCGTGATGGTAAATGAGGAAATCTTTAACATTCCTTTCAGCATCAATATTGAGAGTGGCGAAAGCCTTTGGTTATTGGTGGAAAACGGTTTCGCCATTCTACCCGACCAGCCGGTTGATATCAGTATATGGACCGAGCACCCCCAGGACATCAACCATGCCAACGATACAATTCATTTGCCCGCTTATCTTATGTCTCAGTTTTACACGAGCTTTGAAGGGGAGGAAGACCTTTCTGAATGGTCAACGCTAAGCCTGGCAGGGGTAAACGAATGGCATCAACTGGAGAATCCTTCAGTTTCCAGGACAGGAGATTATGTATATGCCATTCGCACTGACGGGGCAGGAGGGAATACAGCCAATAATGACTGGCTGTTCAGCGAATGCTTTTACCTTGAAGCCGGTACCTGCTACGAAATCAGCTTTTATTACCGCTCCCATTTTTCCACAGAGAATTTACGCCTCCACATGGGAACGGATCAAAGCCCTGGAGCGATGGATGAACTGCTGATCAACCTGCCGGAATTCAGCAGCAACAACTACATGTTTGCCTCCCAACAGTTTACAGTGGAAGAGACCGGTGTATACTATTTTGGATGGCATACCGATGGTGGCACATCCGGCAGATATTTCATTTACCTGGATGACGTCGCGATTGTGGAGGATCTGGAATCCCAGCCCGTGGCAGAACCTGATTATCTTATCCTGGATCATGAAGTGGCCTTCTTTGCTAACGCCACAAATGTATCATCTTACCAATGGGATTTTGGCGACGGCAATGTTTCCAACGACGAAAACCCCTTCCACATCTACGCGGAAGCAGGCCTGTATGAAGTACAACTCACCGTTGGCAGCGGTTGTGTGGATCAAACCTATACCTTTGACCTGCTGCTGGCTGTTCCTTCTTACCAGGTGGTTTTTGTGGTGACCGGTCTCGACGATCAAATCATTGAAGGCGCAGTCATCAGCGTGGATCAACTCGCCAACGACCCGGGTGACTATATTTTCGAGCTAATCCAGGGTGGGTATTATTATTTTGTGGAAAAAGACGAACATACCGCCGACGGTTATTTCACTGTGATAAACGCAGACCTCATTGTCCCTGTCATGCTGCCCATCGAAGGCGATGAAGATGATACTTCCATCGGTGAGATCGCTTCCGGTGATTTGCTGAAAATTTTCCCGAACCCGGTCTCAGACAGGCTGTATGTGGATTTTGATGGTGCTGTTACGGAGCTTCATGTTTTAAGCCTCTCGGGCAGGGAAATGATCCGCAAGGAAAACAATGAAACCAAAAGCGGACCGATGGCTGTCAATGTCTCGGACCTGAAGCCCGGGCCATATGTTCTCAGCATTGTTTCTGACGGCAAACGGCATCAGGTTATTTTTGTGAAACTGTAAGGAATCCGGCAGGGAGCAGATCACAAAATTCAGGCTGACCTGATGTGATCTGCATCGGAAAGAATAATAAAAAAAACAACGCTTCCCACCGCAGAACATACACGAAAAAAAACTGGCAGGCAGTTTCAGAAAAACACTAATTCTCCCTCATTACATAGTCATCATATTCCAGCTCAAAGCGGAGTTTGTGCTTTGATTCCTCCACGGCAAGTGCCTGGAATACATTTTTCAGGCCCGGATGTTCGCAACTTTCTGAAAGCTTTGTGTAAAGCTTGAATGCTGCTTTCTCACGTTTCATGGCAAGGATCAGTGCATCCTGGTATTCCATATCAGGTGTCGCTTTTGTGCGTACAACGTAATCGGAAATTTTCAGATCGCGCACCATTTCAACGGGCATATCGAAAATGCCTTCATCCTTGATCTTTTGCAAACGGGCCTTATGTCCCACCTCTTCCTGCGCAAACTGAAGAAACACAGATTTCATTTCCTCATTCTGCATTTTATCTGCAAGGGAGGTGTAAAAATCGACGGCCTCCTGTTCGGATTGCATGGCAAAATCCAAAACATCATTAACGGTTTCAAATGATTTCATGTTTATATCTCTTTATGTTGAAAATACTTCTTCCCAATGGTTGTCAAATCTTTTCACCAGGTAATCGCAACCATGACCGAAACGGCGCTTCGGATTGTCCAGATCAGTATAAACCATCTGGTAATGACCGTTGGTTTTACCCTGTTGATCCATGGCCGAGGCTACTTCGAGCATTACATCTGCCGGTGATGCATAATCTGACTCAATACCAAGCTGCTTATGCAAATGGACAAGCTGATCAAACGACGTATGCTGAATGGCACTTTGCATAACAGGTTCGAATTGCTGTATAAATTTCTGCATATTGGTGAAGCTGCCACCTGTCTCCATGTGGAGCGAGCCGGGGAGAATCAGATCAGCTGCAGCGGCGGTTTCGGTCATGAACAGATCCTGAACAACCATAAAGCTGATCTTGTCTAATGCTGCCATTATTTCGGTTTTGTTCACCGCACAACCCAGGGGATCTTCACCAAAAATGAAGCAATTTTTTATAGAACCTGATTGCAGCAATGCCCATTGATCCTGGCTCACTTCTTCCGGCAGCGCATCCTGCTTCCACAGTGCCTTCATTGCGTCGATGACCTCCCCATCCTTTAGCATAACACCACCCGGTGCAATGGCCGCACATGCCCCCATGTCGAACAGGCCTTGTGAATTGTTTTTTTCTTTCATGGAGAAGAGACCGCTGGCAGTTTTGCCTGCCTTGCCTGAGATGAAACAAAGATTGCGCAATTCATGACAGGTGTTGGCCGATAGGTTCTTTTCAGAATACATGACTACCGCATGTGCTTCGTTGTTGAACTCCCGGGCAAATTTGGCAATCACCTCCGGCGTGCATCCTGATTTTTCTGCCAGGGATTCAAAACTCTCCGCCAGTACCTGTTCGCGATACGTCTCAAAATCATGGCAATGATCGTCAATATAGATCCGGTTTTCCATGTTGTTGGAAAGCATATAATGGATCACCGATTTCACAAAATAATACGTTGAGTGAACCTTTGTGACCGTGTCGGCTTTGTGTGCCATGCGATTGCTGTCGCTTGTTGTGACCAGCTCAAGCGGTGTGCCACTGCGGAACCGGTTGTTGATCATGTAATAACCGGGTACGGCATTTTCATAGTTTACTTCACTGTCAAGGATATACACCTTGTTTGCCAGTTTTAGCTGGCTGATGGGAACGTGGTGCATGCTGTTGGCAAAGTAACCTGATCCCCTGTCCATATAGTGAAAGCTGCTTACATTATTGGTCTTTACGCCGGCCCTGGCCAGCTTCTGAATCAGGTACATCTCCTCGTTGGTCAGCCTGGCCCCGATATAAAAACCGTTTTCGCCGGCATTGGTATGCCTGATTTTGTCTATGATCAATTCATAAGCCTCCTCAAAAGTGATGGGCACAAATTCACCGTTCACCTTTTTCATGGGGGAGGTAATCCTGTTTTTGTCATTCAGATAATGGTATCCGAATTTGGCATACCTGCAAATGCTTCCATCATGGTTGATGAGGCCTTTTTTTCCGGTTACCCGGGCTGCAAATCCTGTTTTGTGATGGATATTGATTTCGCAGCCAACCGAACAATAATTGCAAACGGTTGACACTGTTTCCATTTCAACCGGCATGGTTTTAAAAGCTACGTTTTCGGTGATGGCACCTGTAGGACAGGTATCAATACACAGGCCGCATGATTCGCAGTTTGTTTCCTGCAAGGGGCCATCCATGCTCGGTGCCACATAGGTTTCAAATCCCCTGTTTACAAGTCCCAAAGCATTGGCACCGTTTACCTCAGCGCAGATACGGATGCAGCGGGAGCATAAGATGCATTTGTTGTTGTCTATCTCCACAAAAGGATGGTCAAAATTGACCTCGTGTTTTTTATAATCTCCGCCAAATCGCTTTTGCTCAGCCTGGTAGTCGTTGGCATATTTTTTCAGGTCGCAGGTATATAACTCCGAACAGCCGCATTCCAGGCATCGCAGCGTTTCCTTAATGGCTGCTTCATCGGTATAGCCTAGCTCAACCTCGTCAAAATTGTCCCTTTTTGCCGGATCAAGCGTGGGCATTTCTTCGCGGATCTGATCAGCAAAATATCCTGCATAATCCTGTTTCTGCTGTTTTTCAAAATTGTCTTTTTTGCTGAGAAACTCGGTGGGAGGGGGGCTAACCTTCTCACCACGCAGCCATTTGTCTGCGCTTTGGGCAGCAATCCTGCCCTGTGCGATAGCCTCTATCAGGGTTGCCGGTCCGGTAACGCCGTCACCACAGGCAAAGACGTTCTCGATAGATGTCTGTAATGTGCCGGGAGCGGCGTCTATGTCTCCCCATCGGTTTAGCTTGAGCGGTTTTTCAGCATGTTGACTGATGTCTTCCATGAAATTCACCACCGTTTTTTGCCCGATGGCAGCAAGGATAAAATCAAGCTCAACATCAAACTCAGAACCATCTATTTTTACCGGTCTGCGGCGACCCGACGCGTCAGGCTCTCCCAGCTCCATGCGCACACAGGTCAGAGACTTCAGCTTACCCTCTTCATCTTTGTTAACCCTCGCCGGGGCCGTCAAAAACATATAATTGATCCCTTCCAGCTTCGATTCGTGGATCTCAATGGGGTTGGCCGGCATTTCTTTTTCTGTCCGTCGATAGATAACAGTTACCTCCTCCGCACCGCAGCGCTTGGCCGTACGGCAGCAGTCCATCGCAGTATTACCGCCACCGATCACCGCTACCTTTTTACCGGAAAAGTCATATTTTTGACCTGTCATCTCCATATTTCTCAAAAAATCGATGCCACTGAATATATTCTCAGCGTCATCGTTTTCGCATCCAATCCCTGTCCCTTTTTGGGAACCAATGGCCAGGATGGTGGCATCAAATCCTTCTTTGAGATCTTTATAGCTGAGATTGTCGCCCAAACGACGGTTATAGTGAATTTTTGCCCCCAGGCCGGTTATCCCCTCAATCTCTTTTTCAATCACTTCATTGGGAAGGCGGTAAGGTGGGATGCCATAGCGTAGCATACCACCGGCGTGCGGACTGGCTTCAAATATTTCAGCATGGTGCCCTTCTTTAGCCAGGAAATAGGCTGCCGTAAGGCCTCCGGGTCCGGCACCGATGATGGCCACTTTTTTCCCTGTCGAAGGTTTAACCTCCGGCATGAAACGGTTTTCCGAAAACATGTCAATGTCTGAAGTGTAACGCTTCAGGTAGTCAATGCCAACGCCAATGTCTTCCAGGAGGTTTCTGCGACATACCAGCTCACAGGGTCTTACGCAGACTCGTCCGCAGATAGCCGGCAGCGGATTGGTTTCCTTGATCAGCTCCACAGCCTCACGGTGCTTGCCCTTGCTGATCATAGAAATGTAACCTTGTACATCAACTCCCGCCGGACACTCCTCGCGGCAAGGCGGGGCACAGTCTGCATAGTGATTGCTGACCAGCAACTCCAGCGCAAACCTGCGCGATTTATGCACGCGGTCGTTATCTGTTGCAATACGCATACCCTCCGTAATCTTCGTTGAACAGGCAGGCTGTAAGCCGCGCATGCCATCAACCTCAACAACACACAAATAACAGGACGAAAAAGGTTCCAAACGGTCGTCATTGCATAGTGTGGGGATTTCAATACCCAACCTGCGCGACATCTCAAGGATGGTTTCGCCGCGTATTCCCCGTACAATTCTTCCGTTGATAATGATATTCAGTTTGCTCATTTTATTGATATTTATCTGGAAAAGCTATATTCAGTTGAAAACAATTATGATCAGGAAACCCTGATGGCTTCAAATTTACATCTGGTAAAACAAACACCGCACTGGATACACACATCTTGCAGGATTTTGTGCACCTGCTTCTTTTCTCCTTCGATGGCATCAACCGGACAACCCTTAATACAAGCCATACAACCGGTGCATTTCTCATCAATAACGGTGTAGGTTAGCAGCTTTTTGCAGCTAAGCGCCGGACACTTGTGATCCCGGATATGCGCTTCATACTCGTCACGGAAATACTTGATGGTGGTCAGAACAGGGTTTGGTGCTGTTTGGCCCAGGCCGCACAGTGAGCTGTCTTTAATGGTTTCCGCCAGCTCTTCCAGTTTTTCGATGTCTCCTTCCCGGCCTTCACCCTCTGTTATACGCGTAAGGATCTCCAGCATTCTCTTGGTGCCAAGGCGACAAAAAGTGCACTTTCCGCAGCTCTCTTTCTGGGTAAAATCCAGAAAGAATCTGGCAATGTCCACCACGCAGGTGGTTTCATCCATCACGACCATGCCGCCTGACCCCATGATTGCCCCTGTGGCGTTCACTGAATCATAATCGACCTGGGTGTGGCTCAGATGTTCGGGAATGCAACCCCCTGACGGTCCGCCCAATTGGACGGCTTTAAACTTTTTATCGCCGGTGATGCCACCCCCCAGCTTGTAAATCACATCTTTAATGGTGATACCCATAGGTACTTCCACCAAACCACCGTGATTGATCTTCCCGGTAAGTGCAAATACCTTGGTACCCTTGCTCTTTTCCGTTCCGTATTGCGCATAGGCTTGGGGTCCGTTATGGATGATCCATGGGATGTTGATGAAAGTTTCCACATTGTTGATGTTGGTCGGACTTTTCCAGAGGCCCGACTCGGCAGGGAAGGGGGGACGTCTGCGTGGCATGCCCCGCATGCCCTCGATCGAAGCAATCAGGGCGGTTTCTTCACCGCAAACAAATGCCCCGGCTCCTTCTTTGATGATGATGTCGAAGTCAAAACCATTGATGCCAAATACGTTCTTGCCCAGATATCCCCTTTCCCTGGCCTGTGAGATGGCAATGTTCAAACGTTTGATGGCCAATGGGTATTCTGCACGACAATAAATGTAACCTTCTGATGCTCCAATGGCATACCCGCAAATGATCATCCCCTCCAACACACCGTGCGGATCCCCTTCCAGTATGGATCTGTCCATGAATGCCCCCGGGTCTCCCTCATCGGCATTGCAAATCACGTATTTTTGTTCCGATTGGTTATTTTTGGCAAACTTCCATTTCATGCCTGTGGGAAATCCACCACCCCCGCGGCCGCGCAGACCCGAATCCAGCACATCCTGGATCACCCTGTCGGGACTAATGTTCCCGTTGGCAATCTTGCGAATGGCCCGGTAACCATCGCGGGCTTCATATTCTTCGATAGACTCGGGATCAATGTGTCCGCAGTTCCGCAGACTGATCTTTACCTGCCTGTCAAAAAACTCCTGGTCCTTCGACGGGTATTTGTCCGACTGTACGATGTATTCCGGAATGGGCGTAAATTTTTTAATATGCTTGTCGATGATCTCATCCACGCGCGGAAGATCCACTTCGCCGTACAGGTAGGTGCCGCTGTCGTCAATGATCTCCACCAGGGGCTCCCTGTAACACATACCTATACAGCTGGTCTTTTTTAGTTCCACATCCAGCCTGTCGGTTTGTATGATCCTCTGAAATTCATTGTATGTTTTGGATGCCCCGGCTGCAATGCCACAGCTTCCCAAACCTACAATTACCTTCGTTTTTTCCATGTTTGTTTCTTTATTGTTGATGTTTGTTCGGTATATCCGGAATAAAGTGGCTAAGATTCGGACCCTGTTATATCCATTGCCCAAAACTGTTTTTTAATTTACCTCGTTTCTTCGAATTTCACGGATGATTTTCACAGCCTGTTTGGGAGTGAGTTTGCCGTAAGTTTCATCCCCAATCATCATCACCGGGGCCAGCGAGCAGCATCCAAGGCATGCCACCGTTTCAACGGTGAATATACCGTCTTTGGTGGTTTCACCGTCTTTGATCTCAAGGGTATCCAATATCTCATCGGTGATGGCCGTAACGCTTTGCACATGGCAGGCGGTACCATGACACATCTTAACAATGTGTTTTCCTGCCGGTACAAGCCGGAATTGAGCATAAAAAGTGGCAACACCATACATTTCGTTCAGCTCCAGCCCGGTAGCTTCATGGATGCGGGCAAAGGCTGACATAGGAAGGTAGCCGTAAATGTCTTGCGTACCCTGTAAAAGCGGAATCAGATTTCCTTTGCGGTTTTTGTACTTTTCTAATAGAGGCTCAAGTAGCGAGAGATCAATTGCTTCGGACACAACTTCCTCATTTTTCCTGGGTTTGATACGTTCAATGCGCATATGACTAAATCAATTGGAGTTTTCAATGCGAAAAATACATAAAAAACCCGAAGCAATAAATACAGCAGGAAAAATAAATTATTTATGAAAAGGCTTGGATTTTTCGAAATTTTTCTTATGAATTTTTCACAATTGTGATGGAAGGTTCGCGGGTCATCCGTTAACAGAAACAGATCAAACATCTTGACTTTCAGTATCATCACTGTTTTTTGCAGCAAGGGCCAGGCGCACATCCGTGAAAGTAAACTCATCACCCAACACAGCCATAATATCAGTTAATCGTGTGCTGTTAACAGCTTTTGACGCGGCCAGTATTTGGCTCATTTTTTCTTTTTCAAGAAAAAGGCCCACATCCAGCAAGCCTTTTTGCACATATTGGATCATGTGCGTCATAATCGTCGATTCAGAAAGCTCCCGTTCTTTTGCAATGTCTTCTATACTTTTTCCTTTCAGATAAAGACCATAGCTTAATGCGGCAGAATGGCCCTTAACTTTTCCGGCCTGTTTTTCCTGCTCTGATATGCTTTTTCTGCTTTTGGAGGATCGTTTTTTGCCGGTCGCGAGAATATTGGTAACCTCTTCACTCAGCATCTTATCTCTTTCAGCATTCAGCTGTGGATCATTTGTATTTTTTCGCGTAGGCTCAATATTGGCGGGTATGGTTTTGAGGAGCGTATCTGTCTTGGATAAAAACTGTAGTTTGCTAAAAAATGTGCTTTCAAGGTCGCGCAGCTCGGAAGTATATTTTTTCACGCCTTTCATCATATGGATGTTCATGATATGATCAAGGATGCGTTGTGAGAATTTCTTAAGCTCAGGTTTGAAATAGTTTCCTGCTTTCGTTACCCTGGCCTGCAAGTCGGCCATATCACCGGCGGCTATAAGGTGTTTCAGCTGTTTCAGAAAACGATCGGAAATTACTTTTAAACTCAGACAGTCGGCATACAAATCATCTGCCCATGGCTTAAATCCTTGCATGACGGAGCGGGCTTCGTCCTTATTGTAGCTTTTTACATGCCATTTTACTGTGTCGCAAAGCTCATCCAGGTCATAAGCCCTTAAAAGCTCCCGGTTTAAATAGGTTTTAGCATCTTGCTCCAGGGAATCTTGTAATGCGTTGTAAGATAGCCTGTTGCTTGCAAATTCCGTGAGCACGGTTTCCTGTTTTGGAGGGTTTGAAGGGATTGCTTCGCTGAGCACCAGCCCGTTGAGCCCCGATAGGCGTGACAAGGCCACGTAAATCTGGCCTGGTGCAAAAGCCGAAGATACATCAATCACCGCTTTGTCAAAAGTAAGACCCTGGCTCTTGTGTATGGTAATGGCCCAGGCTGTCTTGACGGGGTAATGGGAAAAGGTGCCCGTCAGGGTTTCCACAATTTGGCTGGTGTCTTGATGAACACTATATTTTTTGTTTTCCCAAACATATCTTTCAACCTTTACCGTTGGTGTTCCATCTTCAAACCGAACATTGATATAATCATCGCCCAAACTGTCAATGATGCCTATTTTACCATTGAAATAGCGTTTTTCACCTGAATGGTCATTCTTGATGAACATTACCTGGGCTCCTTCTTTCAGCCGAAGTGTATACTCGACAGGGTAAAGCTTTTCACCAAAGTCGCCTTCCACCAGGGCATCATATGTAAATTCAGGCTTCCTGATTTTTTGCATTGCCCGTTTATTGATTTGCTCGGCTTTGTAGTTGTGGGTGGTAAGAAAGATATATCCTTCATGGTGGGTGGGGTCAAAGCCCGGCTTTACCAGGCGGTTGAGCCTGGCTAATTCTTCGGCATTGGCCCGGTTGTCGCGCAACTTATTGAGCAGCGAAATAAAGTCTTGGTCGGTCTGGCGGTAAATGTGATCCAGCTCAATATAAACGGGTGGACTTTCTTTTAGTACTCTGGCATTGAAAAAGAACATGCCCGGATAAAAATGCTTCAAAACAGCCCATTCGCCATTCCCGACCACCGGCGGAAGCTGCAGAAGGTCACCGATAAAAAGCATCTGTACACCACCAAAAGGAACTTTCCGTTGGCGTCGCACATGACGAAGTATGCTGTCGATGGCGTCAAGAATGTCGGCGCGGAGCATGCTTACCTCATCGATGATCAGCAACTCCAGTTCGCGCAGCAATTTGCGTTTGGCATCAAAAAACTTGATTCCCCTTATCAGGCTGAGTGGTGTTTTTACTTCGGTAGTGATTGGTAAGTTTACCAGGCCGCTGTCGGAAGGTATGAACGAAGCAAAAGGCAGCTGAAACAGGGAATGAAGGGTAATACCACCCGCGTTGATGGCTGCAATACCGGTGGGCGCGGCAACTATGGCTTTCTTATGTGTATCATGTATGATTTTTTTCAGAAAGGTGGTTTTCCCGGTACCGGCTTTACCGGTCAGAAATATATGCCGCGCTGTGCTGTTTATATAGCGCGATGCCAGCTCCTTCTGTTTGTCTGCCTCCTGGCTTGTGGACACCATTCCGGATATAGGTTTGATGTTTTAATTAAAATGTATGATTCTTAAAAATATCTACAAATATACAAATAATAATAACAAAAAAACAAATATTTAGACTTTAATTTTTTGTAATCATATGACGTTCCCGCTCAGTTTTTTAAGATGCTGGATGATTGTGTGCTTGTTTGCACATTTGCGCATACTTTTTACGGTAAAAATGCTTCCATAGCCATCTGTGAAATGCGTGTATGCCTTTCACCGGTTCGGCAAACATGAACACGCAGCGGTTAAATATGGTTTTGAGACCAAGTGATTCGGAAACATTTTTGCTGTCTGCGGACTGGCTCAACTGCTGCACCCACACCTCCATAATGCCATGTGCGGCAAGCTGTTTTAACACGCCGTCGGTTTCCGCCGGAGGAGTAATGACAATAGCTCTATCAATATTCGGCGGCAATTCTGTAATACAGTTAAAGCATTTTACGCCATTAATGCTTTTAGCCCTTGGGTGAACCGGAAATACTTCGTAGCCATGTTTATGTAAAAACTGAAAAACTTGATTCCCGAATTTTTTTGTATCAGACGACACCCCCACCAGCGCAAGGAGTTGACTTTTGTCAAAAAACGATAGCTCATTCATGTTCGATAATCTTTATAAATCTTAATACGTCCCGGTTATAGCCAAAGTAGCGGCTTGCGGACTATGACGCTGTAATGATGCCTGACAGATATTAAATGGATTGGTAAAAATAAAAAAAACCGCAATGTCACGCAAAAAAAAGCAGGGTATGCATTGTTCACAAGCGGAACTTTTTTGCGATACCCTGCGTATTTTGGCATAATCATGCGGTTTGCACAATAACCTCAGACCTAAGATGATACGGGTGATGCATTAAATTACGCCCTGGTCAATCATGGCATCGGCAACTTTTATAAAGCCGGCCACGTTGGCACCTTTCACGTAGTCGATATAGCCATCTTCCTGCTCTCCATATTTTTTGCAGGCTTCATGGATGTTTTTCATGATCTGGTGCAGTTTTTCTTCTACTTCTTCTGCGTGCCAGTTGAGTTTCATGGCATTCTGGGTTTGTTCGAGGCCTGAGGTGGAAACACCGCCTGCGTTGGCTGCTTTTCCCGGACCATACAGGATTTTGGCTTCCTGGAATATCTCAACGGCTTCAGGCGTACACGGCATGTTAGCTCCTTCAGAAACAGCCAGAACGCCATTGTTTACCAGATTTTTTGCATCTTCTGCGTTGAGCTCGTTCTGGATCGCGCATGGCATCGCGATGTCCGCTTTTTGCTCCCAGGGACGTTTGCCTTCGAAGAATTGTGCATTGGGGAACTCGTAGGTATAGGGTTTCACGATATCCTGGTTAGACGCGCGCAGCTCCAGCAGATAATCGATCTTGTCACCGGATATTCCGTCGGGATCATACACGTATCCGTCGGGTCCGCTGATGGTTAATACTTTGGCGCCGAGCTCGGTGGCTTTTAGCGCAGCACCCCATGTTACGTTACCAAAGCCTGAGAGGGCCACGGTTTTTCCCTGGATTCTCTCGCCGCGGGTCTTCAACATCTCTTCCGCGAAGAATACCGCACCATAACCGGTGGCCTCCGGACGGATCAAGCTGCCACCCCAGTTGCGACCCTTGCCGGTAAATGTTCCGGTATGTTCACCAACAAGCTTTTTGTACATGCCATACATGTAACCAATCTCACGGCCGCCAACTCCAATATCACCGGCAGGTATGTCGGTGTCGGGTCCGATATATTTGTACAATTCACACATGAAAGCCTGACAAAAGCGCATGATCTCTGACTGTGACTTTCCTTTGGGATCAAAGTCACTGCCTCCTTTTGCACCTCCCATAGGTAATGTAGTAAGACTGTTCTTGAAAATCTGCTCGAAACCCAAAAACTTCAAACCACTCAGTGTTACACTGGGGTGAAAACGGCAACCACCCTTATAGGGTCCAATCGCGTTATTGAATTGTACGCGATAACCCCTGTTGACATGAACCTTCCCTTTGTCATCTACCCATTCCACCTTGAAGGAAATTACCCTGTCAGGTTCGGTAATACGGTCAATAATATTTGCAGCCTGATACTTTGGGTTCTCTGCAACCACATCGATAATGGTTTCCAAAACCTCTCTAACTGCTTGCAAAAACTCCTTTTCGCCCGGATTCTTTCGCTCCAGGTCTGCCATTATTTTTTCTAAATTCATGATACGTGGATTTAAAAAATGATACAAATAATGATTGTTGTTAATTAATTATCAATTAAGGGGCGAATTTAGCCCTTATTTGTGATTAAAACAAACAAAAGCAGGAAATTATTATTTTCTTTTACCAGGGGGTGGATTCTCCGGTCAGAACACAACACATGAAAACGGGAAAAGGCTCCTGGAAAACACTTTCATCCCGCGAGCCATAACCCGAATACGTTTCATAAATGGATGACCTCCCCGGGACATTTTACCGGACTTTGCAATGCATCATACGTGAGAATTGTTGTTCAGACTTCAGGCTCAGGTTTTAAAACAACGCCAATTTTCTTGCTGCCGTTGATTTTGATCACAATGGGACTTTTAAAACGAATGTGACGTACAAATTCGTCTTCATACACTGCATCCTGTTTATTCAGGAAATCCACATCATAAAAACCGTCTTTGGCAAATGGGTTGATGGTGAAATACCCTACACTGAAAGAAGTCAGGTTCTGGAAAAAGTGGGTGCCCTGACTTGGGTCGATCTGGAAGTCTTTCAGCCCTGATTCAACAATTAGCCTGGCGGCAGAGATTTGTGCCCATTTCACCGGTACACCAAGCCAGGGGTCACTCGACCCCCATCTGCCGGGACCAACCAGAACATAATTGCTTCCGTTTCCTTTTATGTCGTTGTTTATTTTGTTGATGATATCAGCAATCTCTTTTGTTTTGGCGGCATCGAACACATCAGGCTTCACATATACAAAATCCCGGACATTTTCGATGATGCCATTACCAAGGGCATTCCGGCTGGTGATGATGGTATCCTTTGGTTTGCACAAATTGACATCCACCTGGTTTTTCTCCTGGGTCTCCACAATCGGTCTGATCTGCAAAAAGTGGAACTGCATTTTTTCACCCTTTGGCACATCCATGTTGACGGCAAACTCGATCTCAACCTGGTTGTTCATCTCCTTTTGGCCGATGTGAAGCAATTCCTGTAAAATCTCAGCCAGCGGAAACGATTTATGCCGCAAAACATTGGCAAAGCTTATCAGGCGTATGCCTTTATCATACAAACCTTCCCTGATGATTTGATCTTCATAATCATAGGTGGAAACAACGTGTTTCAGCGGTGAATGGCCTTTGAGCTGACGAATCCGGATATAATGCAGGTTCAGAGTCTCGTCAACGGCCGGCTGAAACTTTTCCGGATCCATGTCGAGACTGTAAAATTCTTTCTGTGTGTCGCGCAAAGCGATTTCGGTGTTGGACAATTGCAATGCCTTTTCCGGGTATTTTGGCGAAAAACGCAGAGAAAGTCCCCCGTCAACAATAATCTTTCCCAACCCGAAAGCGATATTGGCCACACCATCCTCATACTTTTCAGGGTCTATGGGATAAAAATTCACAGACCGGGCAACACCTGAAATGGTTGGATAAAACATATTGCCATATTGCCTCCCTGAAACTTCCTGTATAACAACGGCCATTTTCTCTTCATCAATCACGTTGGATGTTGCTTCAATATATGCCTTGCTTTCTGAGAAAAAGACGGAAGCATACACACTTTTGATGGCCTGGTCAATTTGCTGCATGCGTACCTGCCTGTCGGCATGATTGTTAGGTATCATGTAGGTTGAATACACACCGGCAAATGGCTGGTAATGACTGTCTTCGAGCAAACTGGAAGACCGTATGGCCAGGGGCGACTTGAAAAAATCAATGATTTCGCGAATGAATGATCGCATGCGCGAGGGTGTTTTGCTGTGCACGAAACGGTCAAGCACTTCTTCGTCGGTGACGTCTGACAGTGCAAAGTCATACAAATCGTTATCTTCCATGAATTCATCAAAAAGATCGGTTGTGAGTACCACTGTACGCGGAATGGAAACGTTGACGCCATCCCAGTGATTCATGATCTTATAACGATTGATAACCGAATCAATGAAGGCAAGCCCCCTGGCTTTGCCTCCCAGCTGACCGTCGCCCAGCCTTGTGAAAACAGCATATTCATCAAGATGACTGGCAATGATACCCCGGCCTTTGGTACGCCGGTAATTGGCTATGGTGTCGATCAGATAGCTGCGTACCTCTTCGATGTGGTCAAAATCATCGCGGCTCTTTTGGGCAAAAATGTTGGCGATGGAAAACAAGGCTCTGGCTTTTAACCACCTGGAAAAATGGTTGTTGGTAACATGATACTCAAGCACCTTGGGATCGGCATTGGCAATCTTGACCTGCAATGAGTGCAGGTTATTGGCTCGTTTAAGCTCCATGCCCGTTGCAGGGTCTTTAAAAACAAAATCACCAAAGCCATAATTCTCCTTGATGTAGTGCTTCAGCTCAATGAGCAGCGTTTTTGAATACTTGTCAATGAAACTTACTTCAATGTCCCTGTTGATGGTCGCATCCCATTTTTCGGATGACTGGAGAAGAATGGGGATCTGGCTGTTCTTTTTTCGGATATGCTTGGCCAGCTTAATACCTGCATGGTCATCACGAACACCGCCTCTGGCATAACTGATATCAGAGATGATCCCAAGCAGATTTTCCTGATACTTGTTGTACAGGCTGATGGCCTCATCATAGCTTTTGGCAAGCAATATTTTGGGCCTGGCGCGCATACGCAATGTTTTCCGGTGCTCATTCAAACCCTCGGTCATCAGTTCATTGGTCTGATCAAAAATAACCTTGTAAATGGTGGGCAGATAAGAGGAATAATACCTGATGGAATCTTCCACCAGCAAAATGCCCTGAACCCCGACATACTCAATGTCATAATCGGCGTTCATTCTGTCTTCCAGCAATTTAATGATGGCGAGCAACAAACCCGCGTTACCAAGCCAGCAAAAAACATAATCAATTGAACTCAGATCTTCATTTTTGAGCTTTATGGAAACTTCACGGCTGAAATGTGTCAATACCACGATGGGTATTTTCGGATGTCTTTTTTTTACCTGCTTTGCCATTTCAAAACAATCGATCTTGCCCACGTTCAGCATAGTGATTACAAGGTCAAAATCTTTTTCCTCCAATAGCTTAAATGCATCCTCCGATGAACTGGCCTGGGTGAACTGCGGGGGATATCTTAAGTTTTTCGAGGTGTATTCAAGAAAAATCTTCTCGTTAATCCTGCCGTCCTCCTCCAGCATAAAAGCGTCATAGTTACTGCATATCAACAGTACATTGATGATGCGCTTCTGCATCAGATCCTGATAGGTGATCTCTTTGAAGTCATAGGTATCCGTCGAATACCTTTCATCGTATTTATATTTGGTTATGGCATGCATCTTTTTCTTTTTCAGTAAATGATTTCCAGGCTGCGATATACTTTATGCCGGTCAATCGCCATTACATATTTGTTGATTCTTCATCTGATATATTGTCATGAAAATAGATGAGAGAATGACGTTTTTTCCCGTCCATGATTACTTCAAGCGGTTTTTCAAAACGCACATGTTTGATATACTTCAGTTCATTTATCAAGGGCGCGGCATGCAACTTTTCCCAGTTGATATAATCAATGAGATCGTCGTGTTTGACCGAGAAATAGCCAACATTCATGGATATTACATTATGAAAGAAATGGGAACCCAAAGAGGCATCCAATGGGAAGTCTTCCATGCTCATTTCAACAATAATGCGGGCATTGGATATCTGTGACCAGTTAACAGGGATGCCGATAAAACGGTCGCGTGTACCCCAGCGGCCGGGGCCAATCAGGATATATTTCCTGTCTTCTTTTACCAACATGGAATTCAGCTTATCAATCTCATCCCTTACTTTTTCCGTTTTGAGCTTATCAAAACGGTCAATGTCAACAAAAATGACATCGCAGATATCTTCGATGCGTCCGTTACCCATTCCGTTCTCACTATATAACAGCAATTTCTCATTATTGATCTTGTCGATATTGATTTCCGTTTCGATGATGTTTTTTATCAGTGGCTTGATTTGCAAAAGATAAAAGGCAGCATGTCCTTCCTTGTCCTTGTTCAGGTCAATGGCAAACTCAATCTCGATGGGGGTACCCATCGATTCTGAAATAACATCAAGAATTACCTCGATGGTCTTTGAGAGTGGTATGTAATTATATTTCAGGATATTGGCGAAGTTAAGCACCCGGGGCCCGGGGTCGGTGATGCCGGGGATCGTACGCTCGCTGTTAAAATCATAAACAGACGCGCAATGCTTCAGTGTGCCATGTTTTTCCGCCTTATCGATCTCTAATTTTATGAGTCCGGCATCTTCACCATCCAAAAGATTGAGGTCTTTTTTTGTCAGATCAACAGCATAATAATGTACCTGGGAATTTTTAAACAGCTCCTTTGGGGTGTACATTTCCAGTTGAGGGTGAATGGGGGAGAAGCGGTATGTTTTTTCCCCTTCAACCACATATTTACCCAATCCGAGGGCAATGGATGCAAAGCCTTCATCGGGTTTCATGTATGAATACGGATAGAAGTTGTATGATTGCGCAACACCACTTATGTGGGGATAATAACATCCGTTGTATTCATGACCGACCACCTCCTGGATGATCACGGCCATTTTCTCCTCTTCAATCTTATAATTTACCGCTTTAAAATAGGCCTGGGCAGTGGGGGAGAAAATGGATGCATACACCAGCTTGATGGCACTCATCACCTGCTCCAGGCGAGTATTCAAGTCAGGGTGGTTGTTGGGCAACAGAAAGGTGTCGAAAATGCCTGCAAAAGGCTGCATCAGGGAATCTTCAAATAAACTGGATGACCGGATAGCCAGTGGTTTGTCAATGACTGACAAATAGGTCTTCAGGCGTTTTTTCAGTGTTACGGTAAGATGCCCCGATAAAAATAGCTTCTTTATCGTCTCATAATCTGATTCTCCGTATATTTTATTGTAAAGATCATTGTTATGAACAAAGCGTTCAAATTCCTCCGTGCCTATGATGGAAGTTTTCGGGGTTTTTATCCGGATGTCCGGAACAAGTTCAGTAAAATTAAAGTTATTGATGATCATATTGATGAAAGACAAACCGCGTCCTTTGCCACCCAATGATCCGGGCGACATACTGACCACATTGGTGTCGTCAAGAATGGCTGATTCTTCATAATTGATCACCTTCCCTTTTTGCTTGTCATGAATGCATTGTTCGATCACATCAATCAGGTAGTTGCGTAAACTTCCCGACGACTCAAAATCTTCAACCTTCAATGGTTTGATGCGCTTGGCAATCTGGATTTCACCACGGGCCATCAGCCAGTGCGAGAAATGATCCTTTTTGGCATGGTAGATGAGTGATTTTTCGGGAATGGATTTCAGATGGGTGCGGAACTCTTTCATGGAGCGTGCCACAGCCAGATCGCGTCGTCCTTCGTCGTCTTTATAGACAAAGTGACCAAAACCCAGGTAATAGTTGATGAAGCTTTGCAGGTCCTGTTTCAGGGTTTCCGAGTTTTTATTGATGAATGTGGCTTGCAGCTTATATGCCTCCTCAGCATTCTCCGGATCCGAACTTTGCAAAACTGTTGGCAGGTTGGGAATTATATCCCTGGAATATTTCACCAGTTTCAATCCTGCCTTGGAATCCAGCTCCCCGTCTTTTGTAAATTTGACATCAGATATCAGGCAAAGTAGATTGTCTTTATATTTATTGAACAGGCTAACGGCTTCATTATAACTGGATGCCAGCAGCACTTTTGGTCTTACACGCATCTTCAGCAGTTTGTAGAGCTCATCAGTGTTTACTTCTTCGATGAGGTGCTGGGTTTGCTCAATCACAATAGAATACAAAATTGGCAGATAACGTGAATAATATTTCGCAGAGTCTTCGACCAGCAAGATAACCCTAACCATCCCGATCCGGATATCATTCTCCACATTCATCCGGTCTTCATTGTATTTTACCATGGCGAGAAACACTTTTGAATCGCCATTCCATACAAAAACCTTGTCGATGGAAGTGATGGGTTTGCTGCCATCCTCAAACAATACAATATCTGAATTGTTGTTCAGCAGCATGAATATCGGAATGTTGTGATAGATCTGCTTGATGATTCTGCTCAGTTGAATGGGCATGGACTTCTCCACACCCATCATCACGATCACCATATCAAAATGTTTCTCCTGAAGCTTTTCCAAAGCCTCCTCGGGCGTTGACACCCCGGTAATGCGGGGGGCAGAGGATAAATTAAGCTGGTAATATTCGCCGGTTACCTGCTCAAAAAACCGGCCCTCCTGCTCTATGATGTAGGCATCATACAGGTTGGCTACCAGCAGGATTTCCCGCACCTTATACTGCATCAGGTCATGGTAAATGTCGCGGTCTGAATTGTGCTTGTTTAAAAACTTCTGCAGAAGATGCCTGCTCATGGCTGAATGAGCACGTTCCTGACGTTGCTCTTCCGTTTCTTCTTTCTGTTTTTCGGCGGCTTTTAGAAGGTTCTTGCCGATCTGTGTGTTTAAATGACCGGTAATCAAGCTGCTTAAGTTGTTGATCAGATGACGCTCCTCAATGAAAAACGGGCCTTCCTCCTGTTCAGGAAACTCTTTCTGATAAAAAACCTCTATACTGCCTTCTGTACCGTCAATTGTTTCGAAGGTTTTGCGTTGTACCCATGTTGTTTCCCTGAAACCGGCTTTGGATAAAAAAAAATCTTTCCCGTATTTGATTCTGGCAATAGCTGCCTCAGGATGCTGCCATGCTTCAGGCAACAACTTAACAATGCTTTGCAGCATTTCTGTAATGGGCTTTTCTTCTTTCAGAATGGCTGTGGTTCTGTGGATAGCACCCAATTCCTTCAACCGCTCTTTTTTCTCAACAAGGAGCTTTTTTATTTCTTCCTGGCTGATGGCCAAAGGCTGGTCAATGTCGGATCCAAAACCCGGAACGTTCAATGTGTAATCTTTATGAAATTTATTTGTCATGGAAATCCTTTTCTTACAGTGAAGATACAAAAAAATCTGACCAAAATTATAAAGAATGATTGATGTATTGATGTTTTTCTGTACGAAAGCCATGATCATATATGGAATGCAGGATCACCGCACCCTGTTTTTACCCTGCACCTGCCTGTTTTTGGCTAA